>CAJPST010000218.1 GCA_905373425.1 uncultured Mesocricetibacter sp. | reverse complement strand
ACATTGATTTTGCCGGCTTGCTCATTGGTGTGATTTTATTGATGTCCAGTTACGGCCCGGTGATTGCTTTAAGTAACCTGTCCAACAACTTATTGCAAACCCTCGCCAGCGGTGAACGTGTGTTGGCGTTATTGGCAGAACAACCCGAATTAAAAGACGTTGAAAATGGCGTGAACATCGCCGATGTTCAACAAATTAACGTAGAAAACGTCAGCTTTGCTTATGCAGATGAACAAATTTTGTCTGACGTGCATTTGCAGCTCAATAAAGGCGAAATTCTCGGTATTCATGGTCGCAGCGGTAGTGGGAAAAGTACGCTTTTGAAATTAATTATGCGTTTTTACGAGCCGCAACAAGGCCGTATTTGCATTAACGATACGGACTTAAAAAACATTAATACGGTGAATTTGCGCGACAATATCGCTTACATCACCCAACAAACCTATATTTTCAATGAAACGGTGTATGAAAATATTGTGTTGGCAAACCGCAAGGCAACGAAAGAGCAAGTGATTGAAGCGGCGAAAAAAGCCTCCATTCATGAATTTATCATGAGCTTGCCGGAAGGTTACGACACCAAAATCACTGAAATGGGGAACAACCTTTCTGACGGTGAAAAACAACGCATCGGCATTGCCCGCGCCTTCTTGCACAATGCGCCGATAATTTTGTTAGACGAACCGACCAGCAATCTGGATAGTTTAAACGAAGCCATGATTTTGCAATCCCTGCTAAACGTGAAAGCAGAAAAATTGATCATCTTAGTGAGCCATCGCGCTTCTACCATGGCGATTTGTGATCAAGTTATTCCAATCGCTAACGGACGGATGTCATAGTTAAGGCTTGTTGAACGTCAAAGTGCGGTGGGTTTTCATGGTGTTTTAAAACGCTGAGAAAATCCACCGCACTTAAACTGGCTGCCGGTTTATATGAGCCAACAAAAGGTAGCGTAACCTTAGATGATATTAATTTCCAAATCGATCCTAATTTTTTACGCAGTCAAATTTTACTACTAAAACAAAACCTTCACTCATTTTTAGGTACATTGTGGGAAAATCTCGATCTTGCCAGAATGGACGGCTTCTTCGGCTATCAAAAACTACCGGAAGCACTTGCCCGTTTCGACAACATCTGATAAGGATCGGGGTATTGATACACAAACTCCAGCTCTCTACAAATCTTATCTGCGACAATCTCTCGTTTCGGATCATCCTCATCACACAAAAAGTGCGGTGAATTTAAACCGAGTTTTTCGGCCATTTGAGTATAATATTCCGCACGAGAAGGATGCTCCGGTGCACATAAATGATAAAGACGCTGATAACTCGGCGTTTCCAACAATAATTGAATCGCCCGCGCGCAATCGTCTAAATGTACTAAATTTACCGGTGTATTCCCTTGCTTCAAATTCTTTTTTTCGGCCAAGGTATGCACAGGATGTCTGTCATCGCCAACTAACCCGGCAAAACGAATAACATCCACGTCTATGTCCTGCAACTGAAACAGCCAATTCTCAATTTCGACTAATGCTTTTCCCACATCTGACGAAGGTTGCGGTTGGCAGTTTTCGTCAAACTTACCCGATACCTCGGCAAACACAGACGTGGAACTGATGAAAATCAAGTGCGTAACGCCATATAATAAGGCTTCATTAACCAGATTTTTAACGCCCACAACATAATTTTCTAAATCAAAGAAATATTGGCTCGGTGGAATATTAATTACTAATGCATCAACAGATAGCAGATCTGTTAAATCATCCGGGTCGGCATTAATTTCGGGGGTTAATTCAAGATAGTAGGATTCTAAACGAATCAACCGCATCTGTTCCACGCCCTCATGTGTGCGCTTGCTTCCTTTTACTTCCCAGCCTAAATTTTTTAAATGACGCGCCAACGGTAATCCCAGCCATCCCAGACCGACAATCGAAACCGACTTCATAAGCTCTTCTCCTGCTTTTGTAGCACAATATGCTGCATTAACCCTGCTAAACGGAATTCACGATGAATGATTCGTAATGGAAGATTTGATAATAAAGGCTCAATTTGCAAATTAATAGAAGTCGCCATTTTTGTTGTAAAGGAATTCACCAGATTACGTATTAAAGACGGTTGCTTTCCGTCAGGTAGAAACTTATCCCAAACGGAAATTATTCCATTCGGCTTCAACACTCTCACTGCCTCATCTAATAGCTGCTGAGGCTGATTGGTTACGGCTAAAATTAAATGCAGTATTACCAAATCCTGCGAATTGTCAGCCAATCCCGAATGTTCGGCACACGCTTGTTTTAATTGCATATTCAGTTGTAATTTATCCGCCATTCTTTGTGCACGTAACAGCATTTGATCGGCAAAATCCACCGCATGAACGTAACTGTTCGGTGGCAAATAAGGAAAATCTAATCCCGTGCCACACCCCGCTACATATATATTTAACGGTTGTTGCAAATCCAAAGCTAAATTCTGATATAAAACCGACCGCTCTTTTGCCATAATTTTTAACAACGGATTATAGAAACGGCTGTAAAAATCCCAATGTTTATTGCTAACCATATTTTCAATATAAAAAA
>CAJPST010000217.1 GCA_905373425.1 uncultured Mesocricetibacter sp. | reverse complement strand
AGGAATAAATTCCTCCTTACAAAAAGAGAGCAACAATGACACAAAAATTCGAAATGGCAGACCGTTTTAATCCGTCTGCGGTAGAACAAGCCCTTTATCAACATTGGGAAGAGAGTGGTTATTTTAAACCGTCTGAAAATGAAAACGCGCCGAGCTATTGCATTGCGATTCCGCCACCGAATGTAACAGGTTCCCTACACATGGGGCATGCTTTCCAACAAACCTTAATGGATACCTTAATCCGTTTTAACCGTATGGAAGGACATAATACCTTATGGCAAGCGGGGACAGACCACGCGGGTATTGCGACCCAAATGGTAGTAGAGCGTAAAATTGCGGCTGAAGAAGGCAAAACTCGCCACGATTATGGTCGTGAAGCGTTTATCAACAAAATTTGGGACTGGAAAGCTTATTCAGGTGGCACAATCAGCCAACAAATGCGCCGCTTAGGCAACTCCATCGACTGGGAACGTGAGCGTTTCACTATGGACGATGGTTTATCTAATGCGGTAAAAGAAGTGTTTGTTCGCTTGCACGAAGAAGGCTTGATTTACCGTGGTAAACGCTTAGTAAACTGGGATCCAAAACTTCACACCGCAATTTCCGATTTAGAAGTGGAAAACAAAGAGAGCAAAGGTTCTCTTTGGCATTTCCGTTACCCGTTAGCAAACGGTGCAAAAACGGCAGATGGCAAAGATTACTTAGTGGTGGCAACTACGCGTCCGGAAACCATGTTGGGTGATACAGCGGTGGCGGTTCATCCGGAAGATGAACGTTATCAATCTTTAATTGGTAAAACCGTGGTTCTGCCATTGGCTAATCGTGAAATTCCGATTATTGCCGATGAATATGTGGATCGTGAGTTCGGTACCGGTGTAGTGAAAATCACCCCTGCGCATGACTTTAATGACTATGAAGTCGGTAAACGTCACAGCTTGCCAATGGTTAACGTCTTAACCTTAAATGCAGATATTCGTGATGAAGCAGAAATCATCGGTACAGACGGTAAACCGCTTGCCGGCTATAAAGCGATTATTCCTGAAGATTTCCGTGGCTTAGAGCGTTTTGCTGCCCGTAAGAAAATTGTGGCAGATTTTGAAGTGCTGGGTTTATTAGACGAAATCAAACCGCATGATTTGAAAGTGCCTTATGGTGACCGTGGCGGCGTGCCAATTGAGCCGATGTTAACCGACCAATGGTATGTCAGCGTGAAACCGCTTGCTGATGTGGCGATTAAAGCGGTGGAAGACGGCGAAATCCAATTCGTGCCAAAACAATATGAAAACCTTTACTTCTCTTGGATGCGTGATATTCAAGATTGGTGTATTTCTCGTCAACTTTGGTGGGGCCACCGTATTCCGGCTTGGTATGACGCGGAAGGCAACGTTTATGTCGCACGCAACGAAGCCGAAGTGCGGTCAAAATACAATTTAAATTCTGCGGTTGAACTCAAACAAGATGAAGACGTGTTAGACACGTGGTTCTCATCAGGCTTGTGGACGTTCTCCAC
Organism: uncultured Mesocricetibacter sp.; assembly: GCA_905373425.1. Classification (GTDB taxonomy): domain Bacteria; phylum Pseudomonadota; class Gammaproteobacteria; order Enterobacterales; family Pasteurellaceae; genus CAJPST01. The sequence continues at coordinate 1,070 of CAJPST010000217.1, read as the reverse complement.
CTTAGGTTGGCCGGAACAAACCAAAGAACTCAAAATGTTCCACCCAACGGATGTGTTAATCACGGGATTTGACATCATCTTCTTCTGGGTTGCACGTATGATTATGTTTACGATGCACTTCGTGAAAGATGAAAACGGCAAACCGCAAGTGCCGTTTAAAACTGTGTATGTGACGGGCTTAATCCGTGATGAACAAGGTCAAAAAATGTCGAAATCGAAAGGTAACGTGCTTGACCCAATCGATATGATTGACGGCATCAGCCTTGAAGATTTACTTGAAAAACGCACCGGCAACATGATGCAGCCGCAATTAGCAGAGAAAATTGCAAAAGCGACCCGTAAAGAGTTTGCTGAGGGTATTGCCGCTCACGGCACAGACGCATTGCGCTTTACACTAGCCGCATTGGCTTCAAACGGCCGCGATATTAACTGGGATATGAAACGTTTAGAAGGCTACCGTAACTTCTGTAATAAATTGTGGAATGCAAGCCGTTTCGTTCTTACGAATGACAAATTAGATTTAAGTGAAGGCGAAATCGAATTCTCCGTAGCAGATCGTTGGATTCAATCTGAATTCAATCGCACAGTGGAATCGTTCCGTAGTGCATTAAGCCAATACCGTTTTGATCTTTGTGCGAATGCGATTTATGAATTCACTTGGAACCAATTCTGCGACTGGTATTTGGAACTCACCAAACCGGTATTTGCCAATGGCAACGCTGCGCAAATTCGTGCAGCAAGCCAAACTTTGGTTCATGTGTTGGAAAAATTGTTGCGTTTAGCACACCCGCTCATGCCATTTATTACCGAAGAAATTTGGCAAAAAGTGAAAGGTTTCATGGGTATCACCGCAGATAGCATCATGTTGCAACCTTTCCCACGTGTGGAAGAAAATGCGTTTGATGCTGAGGCTGAAACAGAGATCAATTGGCTTAAAGAAGTAATTGTTGCCGTGCGTAACATCCGTGCTGAATGCAATATTCCACCAAGTAAAGGACTCGATCTGTTATTCCGTAATATTCTAGCCGATGAGCAAAAAATACTGGAAAAACAGACCGCACTTTTAAAAG
>CAJPST010000216.1 GCA_905373425.1 uncultured Mesocricetibacter sp. | reverse complement strand
CTTCCGGATAGAAAAAATCTTCTGTTTCCAATCCGATAAAACGCAAGGCGTGCTTACGTTCGGGGATGCCGAGTTGTAGTTGCAAACAGTCAAAAATTACCTGCATAATTTCGGCTTTACGAGGTGAAAGTTGCTGCTTTAATCCATAGACGATAATCATATTTTTCCTTCAAAGTGCGGTCATTTTTTTAAGTGTTTTTCGTATTTAGCAACCATTCCACTGATTGTTCCAGCAGCTTAGAACCCTGTACGGTCAGAATACTTTCCGGATGGAACTGGAAGCCACAAATCGGCAAGTTGGGATGACGAATTGCCATTACAATGCCGTTATAATCGGCGTTCACAATTAACTCATCGGGTAATTCGCTACCCATAAGCGAATGATAACGGGCTACCGGCATTGGGTTAGCGATATCCCTAAACATTGCTTGTCCGTCATGATTAATTTTTGATACTTTGCCGTGTAATACTTCGCCGGCGTGAACTACCTTGCCACCGAATGCTTCGATTAGAGCCTGATGGCCTAAACAAATTCCTATAATTGGTATTGTGTTTTTTAGGCGTTGGATCAATGGTAGTAAAATACCCGCCTCCTGCGGTGTACCTGGCCCCGGTGAAAGTGCCAATACCGTATTGGGTGTGTTTAATGCGGTTTGTACGATCTGTTCCAAATCGCAATCGTTTCGGTACACTTTTACTTGATGTCCCAAAACGCGAAACTGATCAACCAAATTATAGGTGAAAGAATCAAAATTATCTAAAAAGAGAATATTTGCCATTTTTTGTTCCTTTTATTTGGCTCGTGTATTGGTTTGCATAATAGCTTTCAGCACCGCCGCTGCTTTATGGCGAGTTTCGTCAGCTTCCATTTGTGGATCGGAATCCAACACCTCGCCACAACCTGCTTGCACATAGGCCGTGCCATCTTGTACGAAAGCAGAACGGATCACGATACAGGTATCAAAATTGCCGTCGGATTGAAGATAACCCACAGCGCCGCCGTAACTGTGGCGTTTTTGTTGTTCAAATTGATAAATTAACTGCATGGCTTTTATTTTCGGCGCGCCGGTCAGCGTGCCCATATTCATGCAGGCTTGGTAGGCGTGTAATGCATCCAGTTCGGAGCGAAGTTTACCTACTACGCGGGAAACTAGGTGCATAATGTGTGAATAGCGATCCACCTGCATTAATTCCGCTACTTTGCGAGAACCGCTTTCACATACGCGAGCAATGTCGTTGCGCGCCAAATCTACTAGCATTAAATGTTCTGCCTGCTCTTTGTGATCCAAACGTAGCTCTAACTCTAAGCGGGCATCTAGTTCCGGATCGATATTGCCATGGGCATCAAAACCGCGTGGGCGTGACCCGGCAATCGGGTAGATCTCAAGTTGACGGGTAGTCGCGTCAAATTTTAATGCGCTTTCCGGTGATGCACCGAATAAGGTAAAGTCTTCGTCCTGCATATAAAACATATATGGGCTTGGATTGTTATATTTTAGCTGCGCATAGCTTGCGAGCGTGTTCGGACAGGCTAGTGAGAAACGTCGTGACGGCACAATTTGAAATACATCACCGATATTAATGTGATGTTTCAACGCTTGCACGATGCCGATAAATTCAGGATCGGCAAAATTAGTTCGAACTTCATCAGAAGCCGGTTTTAGCGGTAGTAAATTGTCGATATTTTTTAAATCTTGAGCAATACCAAGTGTCCGTTTCGCTAATTCCACCTGCTCTTGCTGCGCAAAACAGAAACTTTTCAAACTGGCATGTTGAGTTTGATGATCGATGGTAATCAGGTTTTCAGCTAGATAAAAACTATAATCCGGGCAACACAAACCGTCATTTTGCAATGTAATATCTTGCATTGGAATAAAGTTGGCAACCAAATCATAAGCAAATAACCCGCCTAAGAAAATGGGCGAATCACTATGTGTGTAATGATTGGTAATGCAGCGTAAACCGTCGAAAACAGTAGCTGTCTGTAGTTTGCTATCTTCATCCAGCTGATTATCAAGTGGTGAAAAATCTACAAAAAACTGTTGATTTTCTACAGCACTTACTTGTCCTAAGCGATTGAGTTGCGGATAAATTTCTGCTAATACCGCTTCACCATTGGCGTTTAACGCCCGAAAGGTTACACGCTGTGCCGAGCAGGTGATTTTAACGGCAGCATTAACAATAATCAGACTCTGTAGGCTATTTTTACTACCGATTTCGGCAGAGTCCAATAATAAGCTGTTCGGTTGACGACAGAGGGTATGAAAAATTGCGGTGGTATCCGCGTAATAAGGTATTGGCTGAGTTGTGACGGCGATAAAAGGTAAATTTGACATACTTCATCCTATATACTGCAAAATGTTTTGCACTATTAAACTAGTGCACGAGTTTGTTGTCAAGTTTTAAATGCTAGATTCATTAAAAACAAGTGAACTATGTCGAATTTATAAACAAAAAGTGCGGTCGATTTTTTGATAGATTTTATAAAAGGCGGTATTATAGCCACTCCTTTTATATTTATAGAGAGAAAAATATGTGGTCTGAAATTTTTGTTGATTATGGTGTGTTTATTTTAAAAATAATTACATTGTTA
>CAJPST010000215.1 GCA_905373425.1 uncultured Mesocricetibacter sp. | reverse complement strand
TTGTTGATGGTAGTTTACCACCTATTGAGGACTGCGGGATTAGTGTACCACTACAAACCTCACAAATCAGATTTACCCAATAATTTAAGAAGTTTTTATATTAGAAGCTTTGCTTTTCCACAAAAAATAAAACGCTGTAAAAAGTCACCGCACTTTTAAATACGAAAGGCGGGATTACCCGCCTTTCGATTAGACTTCCAGCAATAATCTTGTCGGATCTTCCAATAATTCCTTCACTGTGACAAGGAAGCCGACGCTCTCTCTGCCATCGATTAAGCGATGATCATAAGATAAAGCAAGATACATCATCGGGCGAATAACGACTTGACCGTCAAGCGCGACCGGGCGATCTTTGATGGCATGCATGCCTAAAATTGCACTTTGTGGTGGGTTTATAATCGGAGTGGACATCAATGAACCGAACACTCCACCGTTAGTGATAGTGAAATTGCCACCGGTGAGGTCTTCCACTGTAAGCTTACCGTCACGCCCTTTTTCGGCTAATGCTTTGATTTCTTTTTCAATATCAGCCATGCTCAGTTTATCGCAGTTACGTAACACGGGAGTCACCAAACCGCGCGGTGTAGAAACGGCAATACTGATGTCGAAATAGTTGTGGTAAATAATGTCATCACCATCAATGGAAGCATTGATTTCAGGATAGCGTTTTAATGCTTCAACTACGGCTTTGATATAAAATGACATAAAACCTAAACGTGCACCGTGTTGTTTTTCAAATTTTTCGCCGTAGGTTTTACGCAAATGCATGATCGGTTGCATATCCACTTCGTTAAATGTGGTCAACATTGCGGTGCTGTTTTTTGCTTCCAATAAACGCTCAGCAATCCGCTTGCGTAAGCGGGTCATCGGCACGCGTTTTTCGGTTCGGTATGTTGCAATCGTAGCAGTTGAAATTTCTGCCAAATTTTCGACCGCACTTTCCGGTTGTAAATTTTGAGTAATGAAACGTTCGACATCTTCCCGAGTGATACGTCCTCCGACTCCGGAGCCTTTGATTTTACTAACATCCAAATCATGCTCTGCAATCAATCGACGAATGCCGGGGCTTAAATTCTCATTTACGCCGTCATAGGTTAAATTGGCATTGTGACGTTCCGCAGGGGTTAATTCTTGTGTCTGCACTTCTTTTACTTCCGTTTCAGTAGCCGTCACGGTGGATAATTTACCTAATAACTGCTTACTGATAACCGTCGCCCCTTCCGGCTGTAACACGGTTTCCAATACACCGTCTGTCACAGCTGGTACTTCAAGAACCACTTTATCAGTTTCAATTTCCACTAAAATTTCGTCACGTTTCACGCTTTCGCCTGCATTTTTATGCCATTTAACCACGGTAGCATCAGCGACAGACTCAGGTAAGTCAGGGGTAATAATGTCGAAGTTACTCATTTTTTATTCCTTCTTTGCTTTTTAGCTATTCGTTATCGACTAAATTTTGTTCAGTAATGTGTTCTACTCGCTCTAAAATTGCTAATCGGGCTTGTTCATCAATCAAGTGAATATCACCAAAAAATTGATGACGAACATCCATTATCCCGCAATAATTAAATAATCCGTTGATTAAACAATCATTTAACGATTTATCAAAACCGAGTTTTTGATATTCCTGTTCGTTATTACCAATAGTAATAAATTGTTGCATTCTTTTGTTATGAATTAGACCGACAGTTCCTGTTTCATCAGTTTTATAGGCGAATCCGTGAGTTAACACCCTATCCAAATAACCTATCCAAATAACCTTTCAAAATAGCAGGAAAACCCATCCACCATAACGGATAAATTAACGTAATCAACTTTGCTTGAGTGATAAGCTGTTGTTCAAATTGAATTTCCGACGGTATGATACCTTGTCCAGCCGCTTTCACCTCCTCCCACGACAACACAGGATTAAAATTCAAATTATATAAATCACGCACAACCGTCTCGACACCGAGTTTATTACTCGCCTTAACCGTTCGCTGTAAAATAGCATGATTAAAACTCTGCTTATTCGGATGTGCATAAATGATTAAATGCGTCATTTATCTTCCTTTATTATTAACAACAATACAATCAGCCAATTTTTTGGACAAAAAGCGTAATCCCTTGTACATAAACAACTTCAATAAGATCTCCCGGTTGTAAGTGTTCACCTTGAATACGCCACGTAGTATCACCAAAAAAACCACGCCCGATACCGTTAGGGGCTATTTCCTGCACCGTGCCTTTACTTCCTAACATGGCATGATCACGCTGATTTAGAACGGAATGTTTCTGATCCGTTTTATCCTTAGCGTGCTGATATTTCCACCAAGCAATACTAAGAATAAAGGACAATAATGCGTAAATAATGCCGGAAGCAACCAATGACATACCGGAAAATAAAGCTGTTATCCCGGCGGTAATAATTGCTGCAATTCCCCACCAGAGCAGAAAAATTCCCGGAATTATGATTTCAGCAATCAGCAAACAAAAGCCTAAAATCAACCAATGCCATACAGTCCAAGTAGAAAACCATTCAATCATACCCATCTCCGCAATTGATTTTATTGAAAAAGGTGCGAAAAATTCCGCACCAACCGTTAATTAAGCTTTTTTATCACCTTTTAATAATTCCGCAATGCC
>CAJPST010000214.1 GCA_905373425.1 uncultured Mesocricetibacter sp. | reverse complement strand
CGCAAGACTGGCAGAAAATAAAGCGCCCGGTGACAGGCGAGCCGACGCCGCGATAATCGCGAATGCCATATTTTTGCTGATAGGTAAAATCCGCATGCCCCGGGCGAAAACGATCTTTGATTTCGCCATAATCTTGCGAACGTTGATCACTGTTTTTGATAATCATTCCGATGCTGGTTCCGGTGGTTTTACCTTCAAAGACTCCTGATAAAATCTGTACCTCATCGTCTTCACGACGCGGCGTAGTATAACGGGATGTGCCGGGTTTACGGCGATCCAAATCCGGCTGTATATCTGCTTCCGATAGTTCCATATTAGGGGGCACGCCATCGACGATACAACCTAATGCAATGCCGTGGGATTCACCAAAAGTGGTGACGCGAAATAATTGCCCGATAGTATTTCCTGACATAATGCTCCGTTAGTATAAATTCTGTTTGTTATTAATTCGCCAAAGCCAACTTCTCACTACTTAACTTGATTTCTTCGTCAGTGGATTGGTTTTTAATAAAAATATCCAGTTGGTTAAAGGCGATTTCAATGTTGTGCTCCGCGAACAATTGATTGATACGTCGGTTTAATTCATCAGTAGTACTTATGCGATCAGCTAATTGACCGACATATACGCGTAATTCATGATCTAATGTGCTAGCGCCAAACGACAGGAAATAAGCCATCGGAGCAGGATCTTTCAATACGCGTTCATTTTCCCCAGCGGCCTGCAACAATAAGCGTTTTACCAATTCTACATCCGATCCGTAGGCTACACCGATACTAATCACCAACCGAGTCATAGAGTTACTTAACGCCCAGTTTACCAAACGCTCGGTAACAAAGGCTTTATTCGGCACGATCACCTCTTTTTTATCAGGATCTACTAATGTAGTGGCACGGATGCGAATTTTGGATACCGTACCGCTATATTCGCCGATAGTGATAGTATCTCCAATCCGTACCGGGCGTTCAAATAAAATAATAATCCCCGATACAAAATTAGCAAAGATTTCCTGCATACCGAAACCAAGACCAACGGAGAGGGCTGCAAACAACCATTGCAATTTTGACCACGACATACCAAGGGTACCGAACGCCAATGCCGCCCCCAGCGTAATAATTATATAGGTTAGCAATGTGGTTACCGTATAAGGCGTACCTTGCGAAAGTTTGATATGAGAGAATACGACCACCTCTAACAAACCGCCAATATTACGCACCAATACATAAGTTACCAATAAGATAATCACCGCAACCAATGCATTAAGCAAGGTTACGGACTCCATCACGACACCGGTTTCGGTTGTCACACTTTGTTGCCAGAGGGTAACACCGTCCAAATAATAGGCTACAGTGATCAAATCCGACCACACAAAATAAAGCAATCCGAACAGTACAATCCACAATACAAAATCTACCATCCGTAATACTTGATCTTTAACCTGGCTAATGGCAAGGCTGTCGTTTTGTTGTACTTCAATAGCAAAATCATCGGTACTGTTTTCTGCGGCCACACTATTGGCTTTTGCTAATGCCTGCTCACGTTTTTCTTTCAACCTACGGGCAGCTAAACGCCGTGAAGAAACCTCAAACCCGCGATATATCAAATTGCGGATAATCAACCAAGTAGTGAAGGCAAAATACGAAGAAATTAAATGCTCAATCAAAACCAATGCAGTGTAATAATAGCCGAGGGCAATTAGTATGATGAGAATAATCGGTGCCAATACCAATATGAGACGCACCAATGTTAATAAATAGCTATTGGCGCCTAGGTTTTTGCTTTCTGTGTTTTGGTAATTCTGAATTGTTCGTCTGAATTCAGGTCCAATCATCACCAAGGTAATAACTAATACCAAAATTGTCATCATTTCACCTAACACATCGTAGGAAATGCCTATCTCAAGATTGGTGAAAATAGACGTATTCAGTAATAGCGCTATCACCCAAACGGAAGGCTTCAGAATACGGCGGAAATTCTCGGAAATCTTCTGTGGCATTTTAAAATGACGACAAGCGATGCCATTTGGGCGTAATAGCGCCAGCATAAATGCAAAATACAACCAGTACCCTGCCATTTTCAATCCCCATGGCCAAACTGCGATCGGATTTTGAAAACAGATATATGTCACTAAAATAAATACGGATAGAAATGTTAACGTACTTGGCAGACACAGCACTAATGTCCATAAAATAGCCATCGGAGTATGCCATTGACTATCCGAATCTAATGTCCGCATTTGATTATTAATATTGGTTAACTTTTGCTTGATTCGCTCTTTTTTACGTTGAATTAATACAGTTAGTGCCAATAAGAAAATAACTATAATTCCGGCTTCCAGAATATTATCCCGCCAATTAGAAAAATCAAAAATTTTTCTAATATCACGCAGCTGAAAAGTTAATGCAGACGGTAGATTCTTAAACCAATCTAAGTCCATTTGGTTATTGCTTTTCACCCAAAAGCTCTGCTGTTGCAGTTTGTTTTGCAAAGCATCACTAATGGTTTGAACTTGTGATTGATTTAACTCAATATTAATTAATAAATTTAACTGACTGTTTAACTGCTTTAACAAATCAGTCAAAATTTTACTGCGCTCTTGTAAAATTTTTTCTAATTGTGACCGCTCTTTTTCGCTAAATGTGATTTTTTCGGTTTTCTCCAAATCCGCAATGTACGATTCAACG
>CAJPST010000213.1 GCA_905373425.1 uncultured Mesocricetibacter sp. | reverse complement strand
TTTGCTGATTGTTTTTTCTGCAACATTGATTTATAGCACGACTTTGCCGGCTACCGGTGGGGCGGTATTATTCGGGAATTAAAGCGGGTAAAAAGTGCGGTCGGAAAAAATCCCGTTTTTAGTATTGGTAATCTGCATTTTTTCTGATTATAATAGTCGCGATTTTAAATGTCCGTGTGGTGGAATTGGTAGACACGTTAGGTTCAGGTCTTAATGCCCTCGGGTGTGCAGGTTCAACTCCTGTCACGGACACCATTTATAGACGGTATCGGTTGCTTCAATCGATACCGTTTTTTGTTTCGTATTTTTTAAATCCGTTTGTCTTTCAAAAAGCCGTTAATTTGTGCCATAATCATTTTCATCGCATTTTTATATTCGTCCAAAGTAAAAAAATAATACGGATTAGATCTGCTTTCTTGTCTGCATTTAATTTTGAACGAACGTATCAAAAGCATTCCCATAACTGAACCTATCGTTCCAAGGAGTTACCGTGAATAAAAGTACGATTATCTATACACATACCGATGAAGCTCCCGCTTTAGCCACTCAATCTCTTTTACCGATCATTCGCGCTTTTGCCAAACATGCCGACGTTGAGTTGGCTACTGCCGATATTTCGTTAACGGGGCGTATCTTGGCATTATTTCCGGAGTATTTAACCGAGGCGCAACGTGTACCTGATGCGCTGGCACAGCTGGGGGAGCTGGTGAAACAACCTGAAGCAAATGTAATTAAATTACCAAATATCAGTGCTTCAGTACCTCAACTGACGGCAGCAATTGCTGAATTACAAGCCCAAGGTTACGCATTGCCGGATTATCCTACTGATCCTCAAACAGATGAAGAAAAATCTGTACGAGAACGTTATGATCGCATTAAAGGTAGCGCGGTGAATCCGGTATTGCGGGAAGGAAATTCTGATCGTCGCGCTCCGAAAGCGGTGAAAAATTTTGCTAAAAAATATCCGCATAGCATGGGAGTTTGGACAAAAGATTCCAAATCTCATGTTTCTACAATGACTGGCGGTGATTTTTATGCTAACGAACAGTCAGTCACAGTTGCCGAGGCTACAACGGTTTCTTTTGTGTTTACCGATAAACAGGGAAATAAGCAGGAATTACGTAAACCATTAGCTTTAAAAGCCGGTGAAATTATTGATGCCACGGTGATGAGTAAAAAAGCCTTGTTAGCATTTTTAACCGAACAAGTTGCTGACGCTAAAAACAAAGGCGTACTGTTTTCATTACATTTGAAAGCGACAATGATGAAAGTATCCGATCCGATAATTTTTGGTCATGCGGTGAAAGTTTTTTTTGCACCGTTGTTTGAAAAATACGGCGAACAGTTGGCGGCGATTGGTGTCAATGCCAACAACGGTTTCGGCAATTTATTAAGTAACTTAGATAAATTGAATGCGGATACACGCGCTGCGATTGAAGCGGAAATTGCGACAATTTATGCGCAAAATCCCGATCTAGCGATGGTGGATTCCGATAAGGGCATTACCAATTTGCATGTGCCGAGTGATGTGATAGTTGATGCTTCAATGCCTGCGATGATTCGTAATTCAGGTCGTATGTGGGATAAAAACGGTGAGGCGCGTGATACTAAAGCAGTTATTCCGGATAGTAGCTATGCGGGAATTTATCAGGTTGTGATGGATTTTTGTCGTGAAAACGGCGCGTTTGATCCCGCCACGATGGGAACTGTACCGAACGTTGGATTAATGGCGCAAAAAGCTGAAGAATACGGTTCGCACGATAAAACTTTTGAAATTGCAACAGACGGTATCGTACAAATTATTGATGAACGAGGTAAGGTGTTAACGGAACATCAAGTGGAGAGCGGTGATATTTGGCGCGCTTGTCAAACCAAAGATGCGGCAGTGAAAGATTGGGTTCGTCTGGCGGTTAATAGAGCTCGTTTAAGTAATACGCCGGCGGTGTTCTGGTTGGATGAAAAACGCCCGCACGATGTTGAATTAATAGCAAAAGTAAAGGCATACCTTAGCGAAGAGAACACCACAGGGTTGGATATTCGCATTCTTGCTCCGATGGAAGCTTGTCTGTTCAGTCTGCAACGTATAAAGGAAGGCAAAGACACTATTTCCGTTACCGGCAATGTGTTGCGTGATTATTTAACTGATTTATTTCCGATTCTGGAGCTAGGAACCAGCGCCAAAATGCTTTCCATTGTGCCGTTAATGAATGGCGGTGGAATGTTTGAAACCGGAGCGGGCGGTTCCGCACCTAAACATGTTCAACAATTCTTAGCCGAAAATCACCTACGTTGGGATTCCTTGGGAGAATTTTTAGCCTTAGCCGTATCATTAGAGCATCTGGCGCAAAAAACAGGCAATGCCAAAGCCCAAGTGTTGGCGGATACGTTAGATTTTGCCACCGAGCAGCTACTGTTAAATGGTAAATCACCTAAACGCAAAGCAGGAGAATTAGATAATCGCGGTAGCCATTATTATTTGGCTCGTTATTGGGCTAAGGCACTTGCCGAACAGGATCAAGAAAACGACTTAAAAGCTCGCTTCACGCCTGTTGCAGAACAACTTGCCGCACAGGAAACACAAATCTTAAATGAATTAAAAGGCACACCAACGGCAGTGGATATCGGTGGTTATTATGCTCCCGCCCCAAAAAAAGTCGCGCAAATAATGCGCCCAAGCGCAACTTTCAAC
>CAJPST010000212.1 GCA_905373425.1 uncultured Mesocricetibacter sp. | reverse complement strand
ATCTAAAATAGATGAAGCAGGATCAGCCAACTCAGCTTTAACGGCGTCTTCCAATTGTCCCATTTGCACCAGCAATTCGCGCATATTTTTCGCGCCGGCACCAGAAGCAGCCTGGTAAGTAGCAACAGAAACCCATTCCACCAAATCTTTCTCAAACAATCCGCCAATCGCCATTAACATTAAGCTAACCGTACAGTTGCCGCCAACAAAAGTCTTAACGCCTTTTTTCAAACCGTCGGAAATTACATGCTGGTTTACCGGATCAAGCACGATAATAGCATCGTCTTTCATACGCAGTGCGGAAGCCGCATCAACCCAATAGCCGTCCCAGCCGCTAGCTTTCAATTTCGGGTAAACTTCATTGGTATAATCACCGCCCTGACAAGTAACGATAATATCAAGTTTCTTCAACTCTTCGATATCAAAAGCATTTTTCAGCATGCCTGCATCTTTACCGCCGAATACCGGTGCTTTCTGACCAGCTTGAGAGGTAGTGAAAAAGACAGGATTAATATTGCTAAAATCGTTTTCCTGTACCATGCGATCCATTAAAACGGAACCCACCATTCCGCGCCATCCGATAAAACCTACGTTTTGCATGTTGTATTCCTTATATGAAAGTTTATGTTGTATTTGAGTTTGCTTAAAGAGATCTAATTAATTACAAGATCAGTTAGATAAAATCAAGTTATTTTCGCAAAAAATAAAATAAATGAAATTACAGAGCAGCTTTTATATAAAAAAACAGCTCTGCTTTTTGTTATTTATCAATTGCACGAATATGCCGTGTCGCTGCAATCCATGCTGAAGCATAACCGACAACGGAACAAATACTCATTAAAAATAAAAACTCGCCCATTTCCAATCCGTTCAAATCAAAACTCACAGCAAAAATATCTGTTACATATTTGACCGCACTTGTAAAATAGCCGATTAATAAACTACTGAAAAAACTGGCAAAAAATGCGCCAACGAAACCATAAATCACTCCCGTATAAAGGAACGGACGTAAAATAAATTGATCTGTGGCACCAAGTAATTTCATTACCTGAATATTTGCTTTGCTACTGTAAACATCAGAGCGGATACTGTTACCAATCACTAAGAATACAGCCAAGGTCATCAGTACCGCACAGAAAATCGCTACATGCGCTATCAGCCATGTCAGCGCAGTGAGTTTTTCCATCCAATCGTTATCTAAACGAACTTCCTGTACCCCTTTGATTTTATTAAGATTATCGCGTAGTTCCTGGCGTTTTCCGGAGGGTTGAAATGCCTTACTCGGCTTCACCATTACCACAGCCGGTAACGGGTTATCATCTAAAATATCCAATTCTTCGCCAAAACCGGACCAAGAGCGGAATTCATTTAAACTTTCCTGACGAGAAATATAATTGAGGCTTTCCACCCCTTCCTGCTGACGAATTTTATCTACCACAGCATTCGCATCATCTTCACTGAGGTTTTTATGCAAATAAATAGTCAATTCCGCTTCAGGATAGAACTGAGTTGCTGCCTTATGGGTATTCTTCCATAACAAAAAGCTGACTGTCGGAATCGTCAGAGATACGGCTATAACCAGAATCGTTAAAATCGTACCGTATTTTTTCTTAATTAAATCCGCCCAAACGGAACGCAATACATACTGCATTTGCACCCAAAACGGGGCGCGCTGTTTTGAACTCATCTTCCGTCCTCTTAGCGTAAATGGCCTTGTTCAAGCACCAAACAAGGTTTGGGTTTGCGTTGAATCAAACTGATGTCATGGGTTGCAATAAGAACCGTCATTCCCATTTTATTAAAACTTTCAAACAGGCTAAAGATATCAAACGACAATGCATCATCTAAATTACCGGTCGGTTCGTCGGCTAATAATAGTTGTGGCTTATGCACCACAGAGCGGGCAATATCTACACGCTGCTGCTCCCCACCGGACAAATGTATCGGCAAATAATTAGCACGATCACGCAACCCGACCCGATCCAAGGCAGCCAATGCGCGTTCATTTGCGGTTTTAGGATGCATGCCCGTAATAATTAAAGGTAATGCTACATTGTCCACCACTGAGCGATCCGGCAACAGGCGATAATCCTGATGTACCATTCCAATCTGGCGACGCAAAAAAGGGATTTCATAATGGGTAAGACGGGTAATATCGTGTCCATTGAACCAGATTTGTCCGCCGTTAGCGCGCTCTACGCCCATAATCAGCTTTAATAACGTGCTTTTCCCCGCACCGGAGTGTCCGGTCAGATAAGTCATACTACCTACCGGCAAATGGAACGTTAGCCCTTGCAAGGCGGGTTTGCCCCCCATGTAGGCTTTACTTACATTTGCAAAACGTATCATTTATTCTGTCTCTAAAAATTATCCCGATAAATTCAAACGATTATAGCGGATCTTGCTGTTTGATGTTATTTCTTTACAAAACAATTTCTTGTTGATTGGAAATTGACATACTGACTTCGTCGAAAAAAGTCAAAAAGTGCGGTCGATTTTCTTTGTGTTTTTTCGCATCAAAGCACACTTTCGCCAAAGCGCCTTCCGATTGAGAGCTAACCAACCACCAAACGCAACCTTCAAGCCATTTATCTTCGGGATTTTTCTGTGTCGGACCTTCCAATGCCCAACCAATTAACGCATGCTTATTTGGCTCAAATTGCAAATCGTTCCAAGCTAACAATAAAGGTTGTAGCGCGGTTTGATGATTAACGATAAGAAAAA
>CAJPST010000211.1 GCA_905373425.1 uncultured Mesocricetibacter sp. | reverse complement strand
GTGTAAAACCGTGCCATTAACGGCAGATTTCCAACTGAATCTTGCCGAAATTAAACAGCAACTGGAGGGTGTGAAAGTCGTCTTTGTGTGTAGCCCAAACAACCCGACAGGCAATTTACTCAAACGGTCGGATTTGCTCGAGCTTTTGCAACTCACTGCCGGTAAAGCCATTGTGGTGGTGGATGAAGCCTACATCGAATTTTGCCCTCAAGCGACACTCGCAAAAGAGCTGAAAAATTACCCACACTTAGCCATTATTCGTACCCTCTCTAAAGCCTTTGCCTTGGCAGGATTGCGTTGCGGTTTTGTGTTAGCCAATGCGGCGTTAATCCAAATTCTCAGTAAAGTCATTGCCCCTTATCCCATTCCTGTGCCAAGCGCCGACATCGCGGAACAAGCCTTGCAGGCCGAGAATATCGCCCTTGTGCAAGCCCGCGCACAGGAGATCTTAGCCAATCGTCAGTGGCTTGCCGAAGCCTTAGCAGACTTGCCTCAAGTGGAAAACGTGTACGACAGCGAAGCCAATTATTTGCTCTTTAAATGCCAAGATGGCGAGCGCGTATTCAAGGCGTTGTGGGATCAAGGCATTATCCTGCGCGATCAAAATAAAGCATTAAATTTGCAAAATTGCATTCGGATTACTGTGGGGACGAAGGAGGAGAATGAGAGAGTGGTGGAGGCGATTGCCATACTAAAATAATGCTCAAAAAAACTCCCCTCTTTAGCAAAGAGGGGCAGGGGGAGATTTATTCGCTTCGCTCACACTCCGTGCTGTTGCTAAAGCAACGTTCAAACGCAAGCGTTTGTGGCAGAAGTGAAAATTAGCTCATACGAAAATTTAAACATCGCAATCAAATCTCCCCTCCCCTCTCTTTTCTAAAGAGGGGGATCGGATCACGAGTTTATATACATTGATAGAGGAAAAAACCATGCAACCAACCCTTTTCATCGACCGAGACGGCACGCTGATTGACGAACCGAAAACCGATTTTCAGATTGATAGTCTGGAAAAACTGAAATTTGAGCCGAACGTAATTCCTGCGTTGCTCAAGCTCAAAGGCAAATACCGCTTTGTGATGGTGTCCAATCAAGACGGGCTAGGCACGGATTCCTTCCCACAAGAAGATTTCGACAAGCCACACAACGCTATGATGGCGCTGTTTAAATCGCAGGGCATTGAATTTGATGATGTGCTGATTTGCCCTCACAAACCGGAAGATAACTGCGCCTGCCGCAAACCGAAAACCAAGTTGCTGAAAAAATACATCCAAAAAAACTTGTTCGATCCTGACCGCTCTTTTGTGATTGGCGACCGCGCCACCGACGTAAAGTTGGCGGAAAATCTCGGCATTCGCGCACTGCAATATCACCCTGAAAAATTAAACTGGGATCTGATCGCAGAAAAACTGCTCGGCGAACCCGTCAGCAACATCGGCAACCGCCCACCTCGCTACGCAGAAGTCGCACGCAAAACCAAAGAAACGGACATCAAAGTTCAAGTATGGCTGGACGAAACGGGCGTGAACCAAATCAGCACGGGCGTGGGCTTCTTCGACCACATGCTCGACCAAATCGCCACCCACGGCGGTTTCCGTATGAATGTCAGCTGCAAAGGCGATTTACACATTGACGAACACCACACCGTGGAAGACACCGCCCTCGCCTTAGGTCAAGCATTAAAACAAGCCATCGGCGACAAACGCGGCATCGCCCGCTTCGGCTTTGTGTTACCGATGGACGAATGCAAAGCGGAATGCGCTTTGGATTTATCCGGTCGCCCGTGGATTAAATTCGCTGCCCGCTTCAAACGGGACAAAGTGGGGGATTTCAGCACCGAACTCACTGAACACTTCTTCCAATCTCTTGCCTTCTCGCTGCTCGCCACGCTGCACTTAAAAGCCACCGGCGATAATGACCACCACAAAATTGAAAGCTTGTTTAAGGTATTCGGGCGGACATTGAGACAGGCGGTGAGAATTGAGGGGGAGGAGTTGCCGAGTAGTAAGGGCGTGCTATGATTTGTAGATGAAATTTTAAACAAGCTTATAACAAATGCTAAAAGAGGATATAAAAATGAAACATCAAACATTTAAAATTTATAAATTAAATAAGAAAATTTCTAAAGACGGGTTTAAACAACTAGAGATTGGTGGAAAAATTAGTTTTCTTAAGGATATTTTGTTAAAAAACTGTAGCTTTCTTGTGAATGAACGAGGAGAGTGGTTGCTTAATTTTTTTGTAGATAAATCCTACGAACAGAGTCTATTTATAAGTCAAGATGATTTAGATTTTAAAGTATATAGAAGGCTTACAACAGCCAGCATCATAATTAGTTCTAGTGAATTTAGTGATAATGATGCAGAAAAGTTATCCATGGCTATTCGTCAGTCAAAATCAATAAAAAGAAATGATTTCATAGAATATCCCTCTCATTATTCTCATATTGATGGTAGAGGACTTTCTTTTTTTTCAAAAATTGATAATCAGCAAGATAACTTTTGTAGGCAATTAATTTTATTGTCATTAGCTTATTCTTATCTTGGTGCTATTGAATTTATCACAAATAAATTAGCGGAAAAAGTAAATTGCCAAGATTATAATATTGATGAATTAAATAAACTTTATATTGAAGCGGCTAAATTTAATTCTGTATTTTTCTTTCATCAGCCAGTGTTAATAGATAAAGCAAGTTTGACTGAAATGTGGAAGGAAATAGATAAAATTCTCGAGGTGAATACATCATCAGATGAATTATTAGAACAGTTATCC
>CAJPST010000210.1 GCA_905373425.1 uncultured Mesocricetibacter sp. | reverse complement strand
GTTTTAAATTAATTTTTATTGTTTATTAAAACCAATATTTGTTCATTTCACTTAAAAATTCTGTCGTTATCGGATAGCCTGAGCTTTCACCGATGATGCTATCTATGCCGCAATAAGGACAAATTGCCGTTCCTTCTACATCGTCGATCCATTCCTCTATTTCTGTCGGTGAGAAAATTTTCAAACAGAAAAAACAACCGCATTTGGTATCTTTTAATAACGAGGCTTTATGATTTGATGAATATTTATGGGCAATTTTTATATCGCTTTTCATAATCTTTTTAAAACACTGATTAATTTGACCGCACTTTTATTTATATTCATCAATCACATTTGCCTGCACTTCCGCGCCAAAGTGATTGATGGCTTGCCAGTGAGGGTAAACACCGGATAAATCCGCGCTAGCCATACCCAAACGAACCGCTTGATCCACGATGATCCTCGCCACATCAAAATGGCGTGCCGTCGGATAGTTTTCCAGTTGCTCTTTTAAGACTTGGTTAAGGTTAATCGGTCGGTTATGTTCACGCTCGGCGATTAACAAATTCTGCATATGCTCGATTATTTGATCTTGCAAATCGGAAAGCTGTTCATATTGCAATTCTTCCGGCAATTCGCCCAGCGCATCTTCTTCACGTAACGCTAATTCTTCATCGCGTAAATCAACCAAACGTTCTGCCTGCGCCGTCCATAAATACCAAGGCGCATCAAAATATTGATGAATGGAATTGCGTAAACGTTGTGAGAACACGCGGTTTTTATCCATATCTATCGCCGTTCGGATAAATTTATGCACATGGCGATCGTACCCAATCCAAAGGTCGATCGCCTGCTGTCCCCAACTAATAATGCGATCCAGTTTTGCTTGTAAATCGGTAATAAGCTGATCAATAAAATACAGTTCATCTTGACCGATCACACAATCCTGAATACGCAATAATTGAGCTTGCAGTTTATCACCGGCAGCATTCAGGGTATCCTGTAATTCACGCAGATTGCCGGAAGTTTCATCCAGCAGTTGTTCACAACTGGAGATTGCTGCCTGCCAGTCTTTAGTAAGCAATTCGGCGATCTCGTCTTTAATATTTTGCTGATTTTCATCCATCAGCCGTTGGGAAAGATCGATACTATCAAAAATTTCCGCCACGGAATACTTCAACGGGGCAAACACATTGCGTCGCCAGAAATATTCATCTTCCTGTTTACGGATGCCTTCTTCCGCCGAATCGGAGGCGCGCTGGATTTCATCTGCGACAATAGCAAGCTGCACGGAAAGGCGCAGGGCGGAAAATTCACGTTGACGGATATAATAATCGGACACGCCGACACCTAACGGTGTTAAGCGGTAAATAGAAAGCCCCTCGGTAAATTCACTGCTGAAACGGTTGAAAAAACGCTGTTTGACCAGTTCGTTTATCGCGTTATTGGCACGAGTAGCGAGCATCTCTTCAGATTGCCCGAAAGCCGTAGCCACATGACGATAAATATCAACTAGATCGCTTTCCATCATTTCCCCGTCCGGGCGTTCGTTATTATACAACGCCACGGCTAGCAAAAATGCCAACCTGTCGGTGGATAGATTTAAAGAAAATTCACGTTCTCTCGTCCACGAAACCAACTCGGGGATCGTTTGCGCTGTTTCAGACATTAACAGGGTTCTCACAACATATAGGTCAAAATTCGGTAGATTATACAATATTTTGTGTAATCTGACAGCCTGAATTTTATATCGAAAACCGCCGAAAAAACGACCGCACTTTTAGTAATCTTTTGCTTAACAGATTACTGATTACGTAACGCCTCGATCATATCCGACTTTTTGGTTTGAGAGGTAAAATAAATACGTTTGAGTAACAACGGATCGTCAGCAAATTTCACTTTGCCCCATTTAGTCGTTAATCCCAGTGTAAAGCCGGAGCTTTTGACAATGGAAAGAAAATCCGGAGTATAAGCTCCGAACGGATAAGCAAGGTAAGTTGTTTTTGCATTCAATTTGCCTAATTCTTGCTTGGAAAGGTTTAAATCCACGTGCATTGTCGGGTTATCAGCCTCCAACACAGCCGGTTTAAAATTCTTATAATGATGCAATGAATGGGAGTGGCTTTGTAAATCAGTAATATCCTGCATCGCTTGATATTCGCTTGTGCTTAAAAACTGTAATGTATCAGGTTCCCAATCTTGCGGTTTGACTTGAATGCGCGAGGTAATAACAAATAAAGTGGCAGTGAAACCGTATTCTTTCAGCAACGGATAAGCATAACGATACACGGATTTTAAGCCGTCATCAAAAGTCAGCACCACCGCTTTAGCCGGCAGATTAATTTTTCCTTGTAAATATTTCTCTAATGAATTCAAACGAATGGTAACAAATCCCAGTTCTTTGAGCGTTTCAAACTGAAAACGTAATGCTTTATCGGAAACAGTGGTTGGTGTGTTGCGGTAATTTCGATTTTCCTCATCCCGTAAAACATGGTGATACATCAAAATAGGAATCCCATTATCGGGCTGTACTTCTTTTGCTTTGATATAACCCCTTTTTCCCGCCAGCTCAACCTGATACCAGCTCTCACCTTGTTTATCAACGGCTGTGCCAATGAACGGATAGCGTAAATCCGCTTCAATGAAAGCAAACTGGGGCGCATTCTCATTGTTTTCGCTATAAATTACGGTTGGGTTAATAGTGATCACATATCCTTGCAAAACGCCTCGTTTTTTGACCGCACTTTTTGTTTCACTTTTAATAGAAAAGGCGATTTGGGAAACAAACCCCATATCATTTCCAAACGGAACAGCAAGAGCATCGCCTGATTTATCCGGTATTG
>CAJPST010000209.1 GCA_905373425.1 uncultured Mesocricetibacter sp. | reverse complement strand
GCTAAGTGGGGCTTTGCTGTTATTGAAAATAGCTTGTGGCAAGCAGTACCCGAATTTTTACGCCAGCTGAACGATAATGCAAAAGAACATTTAGGCTATCAGCTCCCAGTCGAGTTAACTCCAGTGCGTTTTTCATCCTGGATGGGGGGAGATCGTGACGGAAATCCTTTTGTTACAGCTAAAATTACCCGCCAAGTGTTACAACTTGCTCGTTGGAAAGCTGCAGATTTGTTTTTTGGAGATATTCAGGCACTTGCTGATGAACTTTCAATGGTGCAATGTACGCCTGAATTTCGCGCTAAATATGGCGATAATTTGGAGCCTTACCGCGTAGTAATTAAAGAATTACGCACTAAATTAAAAAATACTCAAGATTATTACGAAGATTTATTGGCTGGTCGTTTACCAAAGTATGCTGAAGATGAAATTATTATGCATAACAAGCAATTATGGGAGCCATTGTACGATTGCTATCAATCGTTGATTGCTTGTGGTATGCGAATTATTGCTAATGGTTTGTTACTTGATTGTTTACGTCGAATTTGTTGTTTTGGAGTGACATTGTCACGTTTAGATATTCGACAAGAAAGTACCAGGCACACAAATGCGATTGCAGAAATTACCCGTTATATCGGTTTAGGCGATTATGCACAATGGACGGAGGACGATAAACAAGCGTTTTTAATTCGTGAACTGAGTTCGCGTCGTCCGCTAATTCCGCGCGATTGGACTCCTTCAGCCGATACCCAAGAAATTTTAGATACTTGCAAAGTTATTGCCGAGCAACCTGAAGGCGTGATTTCCTGTTACATTATTTCCATGGCACGCACGGCGTCGGATGTGCTGGCTGTGCATTTATTGCTAAAAGAAGCCGGTGTTCCTTTCCATTTACCTGTGGTGCCGTTGTTTGAAACCCTAGACGATTTAGATGCTTCACAAGAAGTCATGACACAGTTATTTAATATCGGCTGGTATCGCGGCGTGATTAATAATAAGCAAATGGTTATGATCGGTTATTCAGACAGCGCAAAAGACGCAGGTATGATGGCAGCATCTTGGGCACAATATCGGGCACAGGAAAACTTAGTCAATTTATGTGAAAAGCTTGGAATTGAACTGACTCTGTTTCACGGACGCGGTGGAACTATCGGCCGTGGCGGCGCACCGGCTCATGCTGCTCTGCTCTCACAACCTCCACGCTCACTAAAAAATGGATTACGTGTTACCGAACAAGGTGAAATGATTCGTTTTAAACTAGGATTACCGGCAGTTGCAGTAGCCAGTTTGGATCTTTACGCCAGTGCGGTTCTAGAAGCTAATTTACTCCCGCCTCCAGAACCCAAAAACGACTGGCGTACATTAATGGATGAACTATCACGCTCTTCCTGTGAAATTTACCGCAATGTTGTACGTGGCGATCAGGATTTCGTGCCATATTTTCGTAGCGCCACGCCGGAGCAAGAACTTTCTAAGCTACCGCTAGGTTCTCGTCCTGCAAAACGAAATCCTACTGGTGGTGTGGAAAGTTTACGCGCTATTCCATGGATTTTTGCGTGGATGCAAAACCGCCTGATGTTACCTGCATGGCTTGGTGCGGGAGCTTCATTACGCCAAGCTATAGAAAACGGTAAACGTGAAATCATTGAAGAAATGTGTAATGATTGGCCGTTTTTCAATACACGAATCGGAATGTTGGAAATGGTATTCAGTAAAACCGATCAATGGCTTTCCGAGCATTATGATCAGCGTTTGGTCAAAAAAGAGCTTTGGTACCTTGGCCAATCTCTGCGCACTCAACTTAAAGCCGACATTGAAACGGTATTAAGTTTGGCAGGAAAAGGTCATCAGTTGATGTCAGATTTGCCTTGGATTGCCGAATCTATTGCCCTACGTAACGTGTACACTGATCCGCTTAATCTGCTTCAAGTTGAATTATTGCGCCGTTTACGTGAAAATCCTGACAATCCAAATCCTGACGTAGAACAGGCATTAATGATCACCATTACGGGAATCGCGGCGGGAATGCGCAACACTGGATAGTCCGTTATATCGGGAAAAGTGCGGTGGATTTTTCAAGAGTTTTTAAAACACATTGAAAACGAACCGCACTTTTTTTTTCATCACTCTTTGTGCTACCATAATACCAGTCAATTTATCGGAGAACTATAAATGAGTGAAAAAAATCAAAAACTTGCCCCCGATGAGGCAATCGATATTGCCTATGATATATTCCTTGAAATGGCACCGGAAAATCTTGATCCCGCCGATATTATGTTGTTTAACTTGCAATTTGAAGAACGTGGTGCGGTAGAGTTAGTTGAAACTGCCGATAATTGGAATGAAGAAATCGGAGTGTTAATTGATCCGGATGAATATGCCGAAGTTTGGATTGGTCTGGTTAATGAACAAGATGTAATGGACGATACTTTCGCTAAATTCTTAATTTCACATCGCGTAGAAGAGCGTGAATATCATATCGTTTGGAAAGAATAAATTTATTTTATAGCGAAAAAGGCTGTGAAAATAGCCTTTCGTTCCATTAACACAGCCGTAACTTGTCACACTTTTTAAATATTATTTTGCTAATACTGTCTTCAAATATTCCAACCGTTTAATATCCGTAATAAAACGCCCTAATTCCTGTTCTTCCGGTTTATGAATATAAGGAATTCGCCCGAGCAAAGGTGCGTCTATTTTTTCTTTAAGTAAATCAATAATTTCGGCATAATGGCCTAAACAAGGATTGATCCGATTAGCCACCCAACCGATGAGAGGCAAGCCCATTTGGCTAATAGATTGGGCAGTAAGCAAAGCGTGATTAATGCAACCTTCTTTAATGC
>CAJPST010000208.1 GCA_905373425.1 uncultured Mesocricetibacter sp. | reverse complement strand
TTAGAAACCTATCGTACCGTCGGCGCAATCAACCAGCGCAACAGTCTAACGCCGACTGAACGTGAAGTCGTGCAAATTACGGCCGCAGTAAGTAACGGGTGCGATTTCTGCGTGGCGGGACATACGGCGATTTCCATTAAACAAATCAAAATGCCTGATGACGTGTTGCAAGCTCTGCGTAAAACTGCCCCAATTACGTCCGATACAAAACTAGATACATTGGCGCGTTTTACTTTAGCAGTAATCAATACTAAAGGAAAAGTGGGCGAACAGCTCCTTAATGAATTTCTTAACGCGGGTTACACCACGCAAAATGCGTTGGATGTGGTATTGGGTGTAAGTTTGGCAAGTTTATGCAACTATGCCAACAATTTGGCGCAAACTCCGATTAACCCGGAATTACAACAATATGCACCATAACTTGTTTTGATAAAATAAATCCCAAAAACGGCGCGGAATCTTCCCCGCCGTTTTTTATTTGCTTTTCTTATAACCAACGCTTCCTAGATATAGCCGACGGTTCTTTTTCTTTACGAACTCCCTTTGATATATTTTCACCATCTACCAATAAAATTTTAAGGACATATATGCAAAACAGAGATCTTTACCCTCACGAAATCTTACAGGATGTAATCGACAAAAGTCATGCTAAATCTCTTGGCTCGGTAAAAACCCTCGCAATTCTGAGCTTTTTGGGAGGAGGTTATGTAAGCTTCGGCTATATCGCTTTTCTGAAAGTCGTTAGTGGCATTCCGCCGGAATGGAACGGACTGGCAAACCTACTCGGAGCGGCAGTGTTTCCAATCTGCCTGATTTGTATATTAATCGGTGGCGGTGAACTGGCAACCGGGAACATGATGATGATGGCACTGGGACGTTTAAGCAAACGTGTTAATATGGCACGTTTGGGCCGTAACTGGCTCATCGTTAGCCTAGGAAATCTAACAGGAGCATTATTTATGGCATTTTTTCTCGGCCATTACGTCGGCTTAGCGGAAGGTGCTTCTATGGCAAAGACTATCGCGATTGCGGAAGCGAAAGTGCAAATGGATTTCGGACGCGCCTTTATCTCTGCCATCGCCTGTAACTGGATGGTATGCATGGGAATTTGGTTCTATTTCGGTGCGAAACAGACTTCCGGACGAATTCTGGCAATGTGGTTCCCTGTGATGACTTTTGTGCTAATCGGCCTACAACACTTTGTTGCTAATATGTTTATTATTCCGGCTGGAATTTGGGCAGGTGCAAATGTAACTTGGAGCGAGTTTTTTCTAAATATGATTCCGGTATTCTTAGGCAATGTCACCGGCGGAGCCGCTTTCGTAGGCGCTTCTTACCTATATGCCTATAAGCATTTGCTGAAAGAAGACTATTCCATTTAAGTCACTTAATATACAAAAGAGCGGTCAATTTTCAAGCCGTTTTCAAAACGGATGGATTTGTGACCGCTCTTTTATCACTGTCAAGCTGGACTTGATAAAAAACGGCGACAAAAAATTCTGTCGCCGCTTTACCTGTGCCACGGTCGGATTACATCATTCCGCCCATGCCACCCATGCCGCCCATTCCGGCTGCACCTAAATCTGCTTTATCGTCTTTTGGCAGATCTGTCACCATACATTCAGTGGTGATCATTAAGCCTGCAATAGATGCTGCAAATTGCAATGCGGAACGGGTCACTTTAGTCGGATCTAAAATACCCATTTCGATCATGTCACCATATTGTTCGGTTCCGGCATTATAACCAAAGTTGCCCTCTCCCGCTTTTACTGCGCTGGCAACTACTGACGCTTCCTCGCCCGCGTTTGCCACGATTTGACGAAGTGGTGATTCCATTGCACGTAATGCCAGTTTGATACCAACATTTTGCTCTTCGTTATCACCTTTCAAGTCAGCTACTTTCGCTGCCGCACGAATTAATGCCACACCACCACCGGCAACAACACCTTCTTCCACTGCTGCACGAGTTGCGTGTAGAGCGTCTTCAACGCGAGCTTTTTTCTCTTTCATTTCCACTTCGGTCGCCGCACCAACTTTGATCACTGCAACACCGCCTGCTAATTTAGCCACACGTTCTTGCAATTTTTCTTTATCGTAGTCAGAAGTAGATTCTTCGATTTGTTGACGAATTTGCGCCACACGACCTTGAATCTGTACTTCATCACCGATACCGTCGATGATCGTGGTGTTGTCTTTATTGATTACAACGCGTTTTGCTTGACCTAAATCTTCTAATGTCGCTTTTTCCAGTTCCATACCGATTTCTTCGGAAATTACAGTACCGGCAGTTAAAATCGCAATGTCTTGTAACATCGCTTTACGACGATCACCGAAACCAGGCGCTTTCACTGCAGCCACTTTCACGATACCGCGCATAGTGTTCACCACTAATGTTGCCAAGGCTTCGCCTTCTACGTCTTCAGCAACGATTAATAACGGTTTACCCGCTTTCGCTACGCCTTCTAACACCGGTAATAATTCACGAATATTCGAGATTTTTTTATCTACTAATAAAATGAACGGATTATCTAATTCTACGGTAGCAGTTTCCGGTTTGTTAATGAAGTACGGGGAAAGGTAACCGCGATCGAATTGCATACCTTCTACTACGTCTAAATCGTCTTCCAAACCTGTACCATCTTCAACGGTGATCACACCTTCTTTGCCGACTTTATCCATTGCTTTGGCAATTAACTGACCAACGATACTGTCGGAGTTTGCGGAGATAGTCCCTACCTGTTCAATTTCTTTTGAGGTTTCGCAAGGTTTGGACAAGGCCTTTAATTCTGCCACCACGGCTGTAACCGCTTTGTCAATACCGCGTTTTAAATCCATTGGATTCATACCCGCAGCAACGGCTTTTAAGCCTTCACTCACGATAGCTTGCGCTAATACGGTTGCGGTTGTAGTAC
>CAJPST010000207.1 GCA_905373425.1 uncultured Mesocricetibacter sp. | reverse complement strand
CCCTAAAATCAGAAAGAAAATCCGATTTTATTTCGACGTAAATCAGCCTCTACCATCATTTGGCATAATTCTTCCAATGTAGTTTTTGGCTGCCAACCTAATTCTTTTTGTGCTTTTTCCGGATTTCCGATAAGCAAATCCACTTCAGCCGGTCGGTAATATTTTGGATTTACTTTAACAACAACTTTACCGGTCGCTTTATCTTTCGCAATCTCATTCTCGGCAGAGCCGCTCCATTCCAACTCAATCTGAGCCGCTTTAAATGCCATAGTAACAAAATCACGCACGGTTTCGGTACGATTTGTGGCTAAAACATAAGTATCCGGTTTGTCTGCTTGTAACATACGCCACATTCCTTCAACATAATCTTTGGCAAATCCCCAATCGCGCTTGGCATCCATATTCCCTAACTCCAGCACATCCAATTTACCTAATTTTATTTTTGCTACGGAATCGGTAATTTTACGGGTAACAAACTCTCTGCCGCGTAATGGTGATTCATGATTAAACAAAATTCCGCTACAACCAAAAATATCATAAGATTCGCGATAATTAATTACCATCCAGTGAGCATAAAGTTTTGCTACACCATACGGGCTACGTGGATAAAACGGTGTGCTTTCACATTGCGGAATAGCTTGAACCTTACCGAACATTTCAGAGGTGGAAGCCTGATAGAAACGAATTTTAGGATTCACAATGCGGATCGCTTCCAATAAATTAACCGGACCGATCCCTGTAATTTCTGCTGTCGTTAAGGGTTGGTCAAAAGACACACCTACGAAGCTTTGAGCTGCCAAATTATACACCTCATCAGGTTTAGCCGTTTGCAGCAAACGGATGCTAGAAGATAAATCGGTCAAATCATATTCAACCAATTCAAGATTAGGGTGATTTTGAATGCCTAACTCTTCAATACGCCAAAAGTTTACGGAACTAGTTCGACGGTATGTACCATAAACCTTGTAACCTTTCTCAAGTAAAAGCTCTGCCAAGTAAGCGGCATCTTGCCCTGTAATACCGGTGATAACTGCGGTTTTCATTTTCTCTCCTCTTTATTTATTTGTTAGGTTGAACCTGTAATTTAATTAGATATGGAGATTTTTCTACTCCATAAACTTTTTCATTATTGAAAAGAACATCAATATATAGATCATAAACATTTGGCGGTAAATGGGCACAAGAAATAGCAAAATCAAACTTACCTTCATCATAATTTTGATTACTTATGGTAAGACTGCTCTTATGACCATTGTCACCATTAATATAGTACGTCACAAAGATATTATTGGTTATCTCCTGAGCCTTATAATTTAATGATAATCGAACCCAAGAACCTTGAACCGCTTCAATATAATAAGGCATATTAGAAATGTACAATACTCCTTGCCCACCCGGTTGGACAAAACTTAACACACCATGCACCATATTAAGATGGCTTAATACTAACTTGTTCTTATCCATAAGTTTTTTTGTCGCCAAATAAGGCTGTAATAACTCGGAACGGCGCATTAATTTTTCATCAAGTGATGCATCTGCATTAGATAAGAATAGTTTTCTTTCATCATATAAATGGGCATAGTAATTTTCAAAATTATATTCCGTCGGGATATAATTTAAATTCCAATCAGAAGGCATACCAGGCCAGTTAAGTACATCAAACACTTTTTTAACAAATAAGTGCGGATATTTACTTACGCCATAGTTGAAATAAATGCTCCATTCATCAATAGGATTCGCTAACCCAACATCCTTATATTTTTCAATAACTTCTTTAAAAATACGTTTATCAATAACTTGCGGTCTATGCGAAGAATAAGAAAGCAATTCCAAACCATCTCTATCTAATAATTTTGATGTGTAGGATTGTCCATAATCATACTCAGTACGTCGGTTATTCCAATCAATCATGTCGTAGTAGTAATATCCACAATACCGACCATCATCAGTAATAAAATTAGTCAACTCAATGTTTTTTAATGGAACATTATCATCATCTAGCATAATAAAAATATCTTGAATAAGATCTAAGTTAACTAATGATGATCTTAACAGCCAATTCTTTGACTGATGATCCAATTTACGAAACTCTTCATAATCTACAGGCAAGATATCTTGTTCATTAATTAAAGTGATTTTATGTTTTGATTTAATTTTTTTAAAATCATTTAAGAACCGCTTTGCCGTAACGATTACATAACTGTCAACAAAATCAATAAACTCATCAATTTTACTAATAGTTCTCTTAATGTTTAAGGCATCAATACTAATAAAAACAAACTGCAATTTATTTACAATAGGAATCGTTTTGTCATTATTGGACAAGGCATCTAGGAGGTTGGTATAGAATTGCTCCCAAGTATATACATTATAGTGTCTTGTGATGTGCTCTTGTTTCTTTTGATAAAGTGCCGGATTTTCAATGTAGGTTTTTACAATATCAAAGCATTCATTTTCCGCATTGTAATCAAGATAATCAGCAAATTCTTTACCAACCTCATACATGGAGCTGTTGTTTGATGTAATTGTAATTTTGCCCATTCCTAAACTTTCTGCAATCGGCAAACCAAATCCTTCATATTCAGATAGATAGAGACAAATAAAAGCATTCTTATACAACTGGTTAAGATTGTAATCATCAATATTCTGAAGCCAGAATAGCTGCTTATTCAATAATGGATGTGACTCTACTCTAGAAATAAACTTATCATTATTCCAACCTTTTCTACCGACAAAGACTAGATTTAAATAAGGGTAGAGAGTAGCCAATTTCTCAAAAGCATCTAATGCTAAACGTTGATTTTTACGAGGTTCAAGAGTACCAACAAAAAGCAAATACTTACTATCTAGTATTTTCTTTACCGACTCTACAAGTTTGCCGTTTTCCGGTTCAAAAATATGCGAGCCAAGTTT
>CAJPST010000206.1 GCA_905373425.1 uncultured Mesocricetibacter sp. | reverse complement strand
ATATTCTCCCAAACGATAATTATTTCAGATAATAACTCTATATTATTTAAAAGCAAGGGTAAAAATGCTTTTTCTTACAAAAAATCAGAATAAGTAAATGAACGCTGCGCTAATATCTAATTCTTATTCAATTTATATAAATTATATGAAAAATTATTGCGGATTTATTGAGGCAAGAATAATGACGAAACTGAAAACGTTAGTAAAAATCAGACAGGTAAAATTCTCAGCTAATGAACGCTGAATAATTTGAAGCAATTGTCAAAACTGACATGGTAAGCGGAGCGTTGAGAAAAAGTGCGGTCAAAAAAACAAGCATTTTTGCCGCACTTTTAGTTTTTTACTGTTAGTTATTTTCTGGTAAGTGGGGGGACAAAGCCCAATCCCAAATCCCAAGGTTGTTCAATCCAAGTGTTTTGTGGAATATCAACTACATAATCGTCCACCAATGAGGCACCTGCCGGTTTAGCAAAAACAGTGACAAAACGGGCTTTTGGATACATTTTGCGAATGGCACGGGCAGTATTTCCTGTATCGACTAAATCATCCACTACAATAAATCCCTCACCGTCGCCTTCCGCACGGTGAATAACTTTTAATTCGCCTTGTGTTTCGTGATCGTGATAGCTGGCGATACACACGGTTTCAATGTGACGAATGCTTAATTCACGTGCTATTATCGCTGCCGGAAATAAGCCCCCACGACTGACGGCAATAATACCCTTCCATTGTGATGCCGGTAGCAAACGCTCGGACAATTTGCGCGCATGCATTTGGAACATATCCCATGTAACTATATATTTTTCGCTCATATAATTTCCCCTTGGATTCTCTGCGTAATTAAATTATGTAAGAATAACCCGAAATGGGTTTTTATGCTATTATTTTAAACCAAGTGCGGTCAGAAAAATCTCTATTTTACGCCGCACAAGGTTATATCATGATAACAATTTACTTATAAAAGGAGGCATTATGTCCGAAATTCAAACCTTACAACCCGGTTTGTTATGGAAATGGTTCGATCAAATTTGTGCTATTCCCCACCCCTCTTATCACGAAGAACAAATTGCGACATTTATTTTAAACTGGGCGAAAAGCAAAGGCTTTTATGCTGAACGCGATGAAGCGGGCAATTTACTGATTCGTAAACCGGCGACTAAAGGAATGGAAAATCGACAGCCGGTGGCCTTGCAAGCACACTTGGATATGGTACCGCAAGCGAATGAAGGCACGGTACATGATTTTCTGAAAGATCCGATTCAACCTTATATCGATGGTGAATGGGTTAAAGCCAAAGGTACGACTTTGGGGTCAGATAACGGGATTGGAATGGCATCGGCGCTTGCTGTGTTGGATAGCGACGATTTAGCCCACCCTGATTTGGAAGTGCTGCTGACGATGACCGAAGAAGCCGGCATGGAAGGCGCTGTGGGGCTACGTCCTAATTGGTTACAATCGAAAATAATGATCAACACCGACACAGAAGAAAACGGCGAAATTTATATCGGTTGTGCCGGCGGAGAAAATGCTCATCTGGCATTACCCGTACAAGTAAAACCAAACGACTTTACGCACAGCTATCAAATCATTCTGAAAGGACTGCGGGGCGGACATTCAGGCGTGGATATTCACACTGGCAGAGCTAATGCCATCAAATTATTAGCCCGCTTTTTAACAAATCTGGCTAAAAATAGACCGCACTTTTCTTTTGCTTTAGGCGATATCCGCGGTGGTTCCGTACGCAATGCTATTCCGCGTGAAGCCTTTGCCACACTCTGTTTTAATGACGGACTTGCCGAACTGCAAAGTGCGGTGGAAAAATTTGCCGTTTTATTAAAAGAGGAATTGGCAATTGCCGAGCCTAATTTGCTTTTCACTCTGCAACCGATTGAAAAACCGGAAAACATATTTGATGATGTCTGCACGCCAAAAGTAATCAATCTACTTAACGTGTTACCAAACGGTGTTATTCGTAACAGCGATGTGGTGGAAGGCGTGGTGGAAACCTCACTTAGCATCGGCGTATTAAGAACGGAAAACAATAGAGTAGAAGGCACCATTTTAATTCGCTCTTTGATTGCAAGCGGTACGGAATATGTAGAAGGGTT
The DNA here is from genome assembly GCA_905373425.1 of uncultured Mesocricetibacter sp. GTDB lineage: Bacteria > Pseudomonadota > Gammaproteobacteria > Enterobacterales > Pasteurellaceae > CAJPST01. The sequence continues at coordinate 821 of CAJPST010000206.1, read as the reverse complement.
ACTTAACTCTTTAACCGCACTAGCGGGTGCAGAACTGGAATTTTCTAATAATTATCCGGGCTGGAAACCGCAAAGTCATACTCCTATCTTAGATTTAACGCATAAAGTTTATGCGGAAGTATTAGGTTACGAGCCGGTTATTAAAGTGATCCATGCAGGCTTGGAATGTGGCTTATTGAAGAAAATCTATCCGAATATCGATATGGTTTCTATTGGGCCGACTATTGAAAACGCACATTCTCCCGATGAGAAAGTGCATATTCCGGCAGTGCAAATTTATTGGCGCCTGCTGACCAAAGTGTTGGCTCAAATTCCGGCGAAATAAGCAGAAAAACGGGGGCGTTGCCCCCGAATTCATGTTATACGTTATCAATTTGTCCTAACAGCGAACGTAAACGTTCTTGCCAGTTGTGGTGTTCCCCTTTCAATTGATCGTTCTCACCACGTAATTGGTTGTTTTCATTACGAGCGTTATCAAGCTCTTGTTGAACTTGTTGTTTCTGGCCTTTTAGTTCTTCCACTTCCAATTGAAGCAATTGGATTGTTTCCACTGCCTGTTTAATTTTACCTTCCAATTGATCTAAAATTTCCAGCGACATAAAAATTCCTCTTGATAAATAAATGTAAAAAGTGTTCTTATTCTACCCTAGGCCTTTCAATTATTAAAGTGAAAATAAAATTTGTTTTCCGGCTGAAAAATTTTTCGCAAGCTTTCCTCTAAATGTTAAAATAAGCAGAATTTACGCCACTTAAATATAAGGACACTGCAATGAACAGATCACTCGCCATTGAATTTTCGAGAATTACCGAAGTCGCCGCTC
>CAJPST010000205.1 GCA_905373425.1 uncultured Mesocricetibacter sp. | reverse complement strand
GCCCTTTCGCTAAGCACTTCGCAATCGACCTCGTGTCTGTCGCCGAATGTCTGTCTCCCGACTGTCAACGGCTGGGCGCATTGACTGCGTTATCGGCAGATTTAGCAATCCGCCGTAAAACCAAATTTCTTTATAACCGTAAATTTAGCAAGTTAATACGTCTTTTTAATCACAAAACCGTTAAATATTAATGTCTTATGCCGAACGCTGCATTAATGTCCGTTTTAACGATAACAGGTTAATTTTTAAACGCTTTATACGCATAAAAATACGCTCTATTATGTATGTTTAAGGCTATTTTGGCAAGGCATTTCGCCAATTTTCATCCGCCGTTCGATATGGTATGATGAGTCTAATTTTCTCTCTGTTAGACCTATAGACCTACAAAATAATGACAAACGAAAAAATCGTTAATCCGAACGTGCAATTTCTCACTATCAGCGATGATGAAGCGGGGCAACGCATTGATAATTATCTGTTGAACAAACTGAAAGGTGTGCCGAAAAGTTTGATTTATCGCATTGTACGTAAGGGCGAAGTGCGTATCAACAAAGGGCGTATCAAACCCGAATATAAATTACAAGCGGGTGATATTCTGCGTATACCGCCGGTGCATATTTCGGAAAAAGAACAACCACAAATTTCTAATAAGTTAAATAAAGTCAATCAGTTAGAAAATCAAATTATTTTTGAGGATGATTATCTGTTAGCCATTAATAAACCGTCCGGCATTGCCGTCCATGGTGGCAGCGGACTAAGTTTTGGTGTTATTGAAGCTCTACGCGCATTACGCCCCGAAGCTCGTTTTTTAGAATTGGTTCACCGTTTAGACCGTGATACCTCGGGGATCTTACTGATCGCCAAAAAACGTTCCGTTCTACGTCACTTACACGAACAACTACGCATTAAAACCATACAAAAAGACTATTTAGCATTAGTACGTGGGCAATGGCAATCTCATTGCAAAGTCGTGCAGGCACCTTTATTAAAAAATGAGTTGTCCGGCGGCGAACGAATCGTACGCGTCAGTGAACAAGGTAAGCCGTCGGAAACCCGTTTTTCTATTGAAGAACGCTATATCGCCGCTACGTTGATCAAAGCCTCGCCAATTACCGGTAGAACTCATCAAATCCGCGTACACACTCAATATGCAGGTCATCCTATTGCTCTAGACGATAAATACGGCGACGCTGAATTTGACCGACAAATGCGGGAGTTAGGCTTAGACCGTCTTTTTCTACACGCATCCTGTCTTTGTTTTGAACATCCCAAAACCGGCGAAACCTTACGTTTAAACGCTCCATTAGATGGCAAAATGAAAAATATCTTACAAAAATTAAGAGCACTGAAATCATGAAAAAACTCACCTTACTCGGATTAATTTTACTTACCTTAAACACTCAGGCAGCCTCCAAAAGTGCGGTCGAAAAAAACGGCATTTTACGCGAGCAAATTATTGGTGAATGGACTTGTCAGATCAAATACCCCGATATGAATTTGGAAACCTTGGATATTATCGAATTTCAGGCGGACGGTACGAGTGTCGGCATTGGCTATTTTTTCTTTCCGCAAGGAATCGCTTACGAAACTAAGCATACGGGGAAATGGGAGCTAAAAAATAATATGTTATCTGAGATTGGTCAGGATTATGTGACAATTAAAGTACATGCCGATGACACGATGAAACGCATCAACGAAGATCTCTCTTTTCGTGCTTTTGAAGAGGCTTTTTATCAAGAACTGAGCAAAGAAAATAATTCTGGCACGGCGATAGAATTGGAAGTACAACAAGTTAGCGATAAAACCATGCGCTTTGAACAGATTCTAGGTAATAATCGCTATGTCGGCAATTGTAAGAAAAGTGAAGCACCAAACAGCTAAAAAATTAACCGTACTTTAGCCTATAACGGTTCAGTTAAACCTGCAATTTTAGGCTATGAAAGATAAGGCTTATCGGATAAAACCGTATTACTGCCCCTCGAAATACAAACGACATACCATTTTCATACCAGCAAAATAAAAAGTGCGGTCGGTTTTGAAGGTGTTTTTTCACTTCACAAAACACTTGGGATTTTGACCGCACTTTTTGCTTGTATAAATATTGGTCTCATCTGCAATAGGAACAAAAATTCATCATCAACGTGCAAATAGATTTGATATACATTGCTTAATTGTTTTTAATGGAAAGCGAGTAAATAATTCGAATCTTGCTTGACGATAAGATTCATCATCTTCCTTGCTAATAGAGTTAAATACATTAAAAGACTCCTCTTTACGACCAAGATTATCCAGTGCATCGCCTAATAAGAGTCTAGCTTTACCGTATAATTCAGAACCAGCATCTTTAGTTATGCTATAACAAATCGACAATATTTCATCATATTGTTTTAGTTTGCCTAAAAGCATTGCTTGATTAGTTTTAGCCGTTACATAAATTTCAAGTCCATCACTTCTTGTTATAGAATTTAAAAGCTGAATAGCCTCTTCCGTTTTATTCAATTTATCAAGCAAATACCCTAAAGAATTTTTCATGTCTGCCGTTAACGGAGTATAAGAAGATAATTTATCATAAATCGCTTGTACTTCATCCATCTTCCTTAATCTAATTAGATACAGACACGCACCAAGAGACAGGTGTTGTCATGGATTCTCCCCTATATAGGAAGTGAAATCAGTTTTGAGTGTTCTATAAAATTTAAAAATTGAACGTACATCTGTTTCCCATTCTGATATTTTACCCCCAAACTCAGAATATTGGGTTCTTTTTTCTACAAAACCATTTATGGTTTTATAATTAAAGTCAAGTATAATGAAACCTATCTGGGGATAATGTGGACTGTGGAACAAAGAATAATACTTTAAAAAAGAATGATCACTGTTCTTAGGGTATTAAGTGATGACGTATCACTTTAGAAAAGAAGTCACTTAAATGGTGCCCGAGGCCAGACTTGAACTGGCACGCCCCGAAAGGC
>CAJPST010000204.1 GCA_905373425.1 uncultured Mesocricetibacter sp. | reverse complement strand
TGATAATACCATTGATTGATTTTTTTACGCTCACGGCGACTAGGTTCCGCATCAATCTGAACCGGATCATTGAGCAGGCGTTGAGCAAAATCCGTCAGCAATTCGCCTTCCAAAGTGGCGGAAAATAGCAAGGTTTGTTTTCGCCAACGGGTTTCCGCGGCAATTTTTTCCGCATCTTGCCCAAACCCCATTTGTAACATGCGATCAGCTTCGTCAAAAATCAGAATTTCTACTGAGCGACAATCAAAATTTTCTTCTTTAATGTACTGTAGCAAGCGCCCCGGTGTCGCGATAACAATATCCTGATTTTTATTAAAAATTTCGCCATGATTTTGATAAGCTACCCCACCTGTAATGGTTGCCACGCTTAACGTAGTGAATTTTGCCAGTTCCTCTGCCTGCTCGGCAACTTGGATGGCTAATTCACGGGTTGGGGTTAATACCAATACACGCGGAGCCCCCGGTTTACGGCGCGGATAATCCAATAAGTGTTGGAGAGCCGGCAATAAAAATGCCGCTGTTTTTCCCGTACCGGTGGGAGCCGACCCCAACACATCCCGCTCTTCCATTGCAACAGGGACAGCTTCCAATTGAATAGAAGTCGGGCGAGTATAGCCCTTTTGGTGCAAGGCTTTTAATAATTCAGGAGCAAGTTCAAGCTCAGCGAAAGTCGATTGTGTCATTATTTTTCTCAAAATCGGTTAAAATTAGGCGGAATTATACCGCACTTTGTACTAAAAAGTGCGGGCGATAAACGGAAAGTTTTATAAACGGAAAATTTATGTCGAACAAAAATAACGGATTCACTTTTAAGCAGTTTCATATCGCACACGATCGTTGTGCAATGAAAGTCGGCACCGATGGTATTTTATTAGGAGCAAAAGCAGATATCACACAAGCAAAGCGAATCTTAGATCTCGGCACGGGAACAGGTTTGATCGCCTTAATATTGGCACAGCGAACAAACGGATTGGCGGAAATTAGCGCAGTCGAAATCGAGCGAGAGGCGTTTTTGCAAGCAACGGAAAACGTGCAGATGTCCCCTTGGTCAGAATGCATCAGATTATATCATCAAGATATTAGTGAATTTGGAAGACAGTTCAACCAAAAGTGCGGTCAGTATTTTGCCGGTTTTGATCTGATTGTCGCCAATCCACCGTATTTTCCTCCCGGAACGGATTGCCATTCCGCACAACGTAATCAGGCTCGCTATACTTTGCAACAAACTCATTATGACTGGTTGCTGGTAGCTGCTGACTGCATGGCGGAACAAGGCAGAATTCAGTTTATTTTGCCTATTGAAGCAGGCAATATGTTGTTAGCTCAGGAAATACTTTCTTCTGTTGGGCTTTTTTGTATAGAGCATTGCGCAGTGATCACAAAAACGGGAAAGCCGCCTCAACGCGTAATTCTCACATTCAGCAAACAGGAAACACCACGAATTAACAGCCAAATCATTATTTACGATGAAAATAATCACTATCATCAGGACTTTATAACATTAACGAAAGACTTCTATCTCAAGTTTTAACACTTGGGATGCAATAAAATAGGAATAGATAACTAAAGTGCGGTCACAAAATCAGGCGAATTTTGAACGTCAGCATTGATGCAATGATTGCCCAAAGTAAATAGTTTTTTGTATTGCTTTGTGAATAGGATTGACGGCATTTTTCACACGGGTATGCATCAGAAGATAAAAAACGGTGCAAAAATGCACCGCTCTTTTGTATGGATTAAATAACAAATTAGAGAATATCCAATAATTCCACTTCAAACACTAGAGTGCTAAAAGGAGGAATGGATGCGCCGGCTCCGCGTTCGCCGTAGGCTAAAAAATGAGGAATAGTTAAACGCCATTTTGAGCCTACCGGCATCATTGCAAGAGCTTCAGTCCAGCCGGCAATTACACCATTCACCGGAAATTCGGCAGGTTGTCCGCGTTTCACTGAACTGTCAAACAAGGTTCCGTCGATAAGCGTACCGCTATAATGGACACGAACGGTATCTTGACGAGTCGGAATTTTGCCGTTACCTTCCGCCAATATTTCATATTGCAGACCGGTCTCTGTAACATTTACGCCGTCTTTTTGTGCGTTTTCTGCCAAAAATGCCTTACCATCTTCTTCAATTTGCTTGAACTGCGCTGCTTGAGCCTGTTGTGCTTCTTGTTGCAATTGTTGTAGCGCACTACTAACTTCATTTAAATCCAAAGCGGGAGGATTTTGATTTAACACATCATAAATGCCTTTAGCTACCGCTTCAGCGCTAACCGCAAAACCTGTATCCAGTAACTGCTGACCGATTTGTAAACCGATACCGTAGCTACCTTTCTCGGACGATGTGTCTAGTTTAACTTGTGCAAAAAATTGTGTTGACATTGTTTTTCCTTATAAATATAGAGATTATTTTTGGTACGCAAGCACTTCGCCAACACGAACAGCCGCGTCCACAGTTAAATGTTCTGCCAGTTTAACCCGATCTTGTTGGAATAGATTAATCACGGTGGAACCCAATTGGAACGCCCCCATTTCTTGGCCTTTAATTAATTCAACTGCGTTATGCCCCTCATAACTCCAAGTTTTTACTTCGTTCGGGCGTGGCGGATTAATCACTCCGGCCCAAACGGTGCTGATACTTGCGGTGATTGTTGCACCGACCAAAATTTGTACCATTTTGCCAAATGCAGTATCAAATACACAAATAACCCGTTCGTTGCGCGCCAACAAGTTTGGGATATGCTCGTTTAGAAACGGATTCACCGAAAATAAATCACCCGGTACATAAATCATTTTACGCAATGTGGCATCACAAGGCATATGCACCCGATGATAATCACGTGGTGATAGATAAGTAGTAGCAAATTCCCCGTTTTTAAAGGCTACTGTCAATTCTTCATCACCCGCTAATAAATCACGTAAACTGAATGAATGCCCCTTGGCTTGCAATAAAAGTTCGTCGTCAATATGGCCGCACTGACTAATTT
>CAJPST010000203.1 GCA_905373425.1 uncultured Mesocricetibacter sp. | reverse complement strand
CGCCCTATTCGTAAAGTTTCAGCGTCAGAGGGACAAATTTTAGATAAAATCAAAGGGTTAATGGGACTGATTTCAGCCGTTATTTTGATTTTGGCAACATTGTGCGTTAATACTACGCTAATCGCAATTGTCGGTGAACGAGCAAAAGAATTTGCTCTGCAAAAAGCCTTAGGAGCTAAACGACGAGATATCATCGTTCAAATTGGCACTGAAATATTCATTATCGCCTTTTGCGCTATTCTAGCGGGGTTAATTATTGGCTATATTTTAGCTCAAATTTTAGGCCTAACCGTATTTAAAGCCAGTATTGATATGCGCCTACCCGTATTACCGCTTACTATTGGTTTATCGCTGTTGGTTGCAGTTGCCGCTGTTATTGTGCCGACCCGTCGAGCGTTGCAGATCGAAATGGCAAACGTATTAAAAGGGGAATAAAATGGAAAATTTTGTGATCGAAACCCAACATTTATATAAAAGATTCGGGCAAGTCACCGCCTTGGAAGACATCAATCTACAAATCGCACAAGGCGAATTTGTATCCGTTATGGGAGCATCAGGCTCGGGTAAAACCACACTAATGAACATTTTAACCGGCTTAGATACGGCAACTGAAGGCAAGGTAATATTAGACGGCGTGGACGCGGCGCAGCTTGATGAAATTGGTCGGCAGCGTTTTCGCGCGGAAAAAATCGGTCTAATTTTTCAGCAATTTCACTTGATTCCTTATTTAACCGCTCTAGAAAATGTGATGTTGGCGCAACATTATCACAGCGTAGTAGATGAAGCGGAGGCAAAAGCCGTATTAGCACAAGTCGGGTTGGAACACCGATTTGACCATCGTCCCAGCCAACTTTCGGGGGGAGAACAACAACGAGTTTGCATCGCCCGCGCGCTAGTCAACCAGCCTCCGGTTATTTTTGCCGATGAACCTACCGGTAATTTGGATGAAGCCAATGAAAAACTGGTCTTAGACTTATTAACTGCGCTAAACAGGCAAGGAAGAACCATAGTTATGGTGACGCATAATCCTGATCTTGGCAAGCTGACTCACCGTACTATTTTCCTACAACATGGTAAATTCTTACGCGAGGAACGCAATGAAATTTAGTCGTTTTCTTCTATTTTGTTTGCTAAGTGCGGTGACGTTTTTGCTTGCTTCCTGTAAAGAGGAAACCGCAACTATCGGACAAAAAGCTCCCGAAATTGCTGCTTTTGACTTACAGGGCAACAAAGTCTCCTTGCAACAGTGGCAAGGTAAAACCCTGTTGCTCAGTTTTTGGTCGGAAACCTGCGGAGCGTGCATTAGCGAATTAAAAACGTTGGAGCAAATGCAACAACGTTACCCCGATAAAATTCAGCTGGTCGCAATTAATGTTGACGGTGAAAAAGCTGATACTCAAGCAATCGTCAACAAGCGTCAAATTCAGCAATTTGTGATTAAAGATCAAATGCGAATCACTGCCGAACGTTATCAATTAGTCGGTACTCCGACCGCTTTCGTTATTGGTCCACAAGGAAAAATTCGCTACAAATTCGAGGGCTTAATCCCTCAAAACGAATTACTCAACCTTTTTACACAAGGATAAACAACTCTCCGATATGAAAAAAACAGCAATTTTTATAACCGCTCTTTTTGCAGTTTCTAGCGTTCAAGCAGAAAACCAAGGTAATAGCGAACAGGGAGAACGTCTATATAAACGTTCCTGTGCTACTTGTCACGGCAAACAGGCGGAAAAACGAGCTCTCGGCGAATCCGCCGTAATCAAGCAATTAAAAGCGGATGAAATTATCACGGCTTTGCAAGCTCACAAAGACGGAAAAATTGAAGGGGCGGGCAATAATGCTAAAGCACGCCTCAGTGAACAGGATATGAAAGATATCGCCGCTTTTATCCAAAATTTAAAATAGCGATGCGTTGCAAAATCTGCTAAAAAATAACCGCACTTTTGTCTCCCTTGCCCATTCTTTTGGACATTAATCACAAAGTGCGGTCGTTTTTAAGACAGTTTTAGGGTAATTTTCCCTTTGAAATTTATTTACCGATAACTTCAATACCATTCATATACGGACGTAATACTTCCGGTACCGTGATAGAACCATCCGCATTTTGATAGTTTTCAAGGATTGCCACAAGTGTGCGCCCTACCGCTAAGCCGGAACCGTTAAGCGTGTGCACCAAGCGGGTTTTCTTATCACCTTTGGTACGGCAGCGAGTCTGCATACGACGTGCCTGGAAATCCCACATATTTGAACAGGAAGAAATTTCACGGTAAGTATTTTGTGCAGGAACCCATACTTCCAAATCATAGGTTTTAGTAGAACCAAAGCCCATATCTCCGGTACATAGCAATACTTTCCGATAAGGCAGATTGAGTAACTGTAATACTTTTTCTGCATGCCCCGTTAATTCTTCCAAAGCTTCCATTGATTTATCCGGATCAACGATTTGCACCAGTTCCACTTTATCAAACTGATGCATACGAATTAAACCACGGGTGTCGCGACCATAAGAACCGGCCTCAGAACGGAAACATGGAGTATGCGCCGTCATTTTAATTGGTAGTTCCGCTTCATCTAAAATTTCATCACGTACCAAATTCGTTACCGGCACTTCGGCAGTTGGGATCAGCGCATAAGGTTGTTCGCCTTCTAACGGGTTAGTATGAAATAGATCTTCACCAAATTTTGGCAACTGACCGGTGCCATAAAGCGTTGCGTGATTAACCAAATAAGGAACATAAGCTTCGGTATAACCATGTTGTTCGGTATGCAAGTCTAACATAAACTGCGCCAGAGCTCGGTGCATTCGGGCAATTTGTCCTTTCATCACTGCAAAACGTGCGCCACTTAATTTCACTCCGGCAGCAAAATCCAAACCGGCAAGTTCCTCACCTAAGGTAACATGATCTTTCACTTCAAAATCAAAGGTTTTTGGTGTACCCCAACGTAAAATCTCTTGATTTTCACTATCATCCTTGCCTAAAGGAACCTC
>CAJPST010000202.1 GCA_905373425.1 uncultured Mesocricetibacter sp. | reverse complement strand
TTGTGTCGTCTGGCAACAGCAGCAAAATCGCCCGGCGTGAGTAAATTCAGCTCAAGGATACGTTTTGAATGGGTTTCAGCCCATGCGCCCAAATTCAATTTTTCTGCTTGTTGTTTAGCAAAATCCAAACGCTGTTGTGGCGTTAAATAATCAAATTTTAGCTTTAAATCAAAACGCCGCAATGCTGCCGGATCCAGCACATTCATCAAATTCGTTGAAACGACCATTAAACCTTCAAAACGCTCAATTTGTGTCAACATCTCATTGACTTGAGAACGTTCCCAACTACGTTCTGCACCGTCGCGTGAAAATAAGAATGTATCCACTTCGTCCAGCACCAACAGACAATTATCACGCTTCGCCGATTCAAATGCCTCCGCAATTTTTCGTTCTGTTCCGCCGACATAGGGATCGAGCAAATCAGACCCTTTGCAAAGCAACAACGGCATATCTAACTGCTCGGCAAGCCAACCTGCCCAAGCGGTTTTCCCTGTGCCCGGCGGGCCATAACAACAAATTCGACCTTTCTTGGTTCGTATTAATCCCTCGGTGATTTTATGAATATTTTCATTGCAGGAAACCCAGTCAAGCTGATAACTCAGTTTATTTTCTACCAACGGCTCAATTTTCTTTTTACCTTGCGCCTGTAAGGCCTCATTAAATAGCGTAAGCAAGACCTCAGAAAAGGCTTTTTTACCGTTATCAACCGCATTTGCTACATTGAACACGCGCGTTAAAATCGCCGGTGAAAGTGACCGCACTTTGGCAAAATGCTGCACGTATTCCGCCGTTAATTTACCGCCTGCCAGCTGCGAAATTAACGCCGATTTATTTTTTAACGGTAAATCCGGCATTTCAAACACAAAATCAAAGCGACGTAAAAAAGCAGCGTCTATGCTGTGTACCGAATTGGATAACCAAATCATCGGCACGTTATTGTTTTCCAACAACTGATTTGTCCAAGCTTTATTTTTTTGCGCAACAGAACGATCCGCAAGCGAGCCGTTAAACACATCTTCAATTTCATCAAAAATTAAAAGTGCCTGCTTGTCGTTCAATAAAGTTTGCGCAAGGCGACTGTAATTCAGGCGTTGCTCTGCCGTCATGACATCACCGTCAGAATCCATGTAAGTAATGTTATACGCCGAAATCCCTAATGCTTGTGCAAGCAATCCGGCGAATTCGGTTTTACCGGTGCCGGGCACGCCATAAATTAAAAGATTCACGCCTTTCTGATGATGTTTTAGTGCTTGTTGCAAATAAGTCAACATCATCTCTTTCATGCCGGCAATATGGGCAAAATCATCCGGCTGCAAACTTGGCACTTGAGGTATTTCCGTACAAGATTTCAACAGGGCATATTCATTTAGTGGCTGTGTCACAAATTCGTCAAAATCTAAAGTTTCGCCCCACGCGAAATAATCATGTACCTTATCGAGGCGATAATTCCGAACAATTATCCCATAAGCATTGAGTTTACCGCCTTTCTTTAAGGCAGATAGAATCTGATTTTTCGGCTGGTTAAGTAAATCCGCCATGATTGCAGCCGTTCTTTGTAAATCCGATTTCGGCAAGTAGCCAAACAAATCTCGCATAGCTCCTTCACTGCGTAAATGCATGGCAAAGCGAAGAAGTTCCTGTTCAACGGGATTCAGCTGCAAAAACTCTGCCAAACGTGCCAAGTTTTCATACGCCTGTTTCCATAACTCCGGTAAAAGTGCGGTGGATTTTTGAAGTGTTTTATAACGCTCCTTTAAAAGGTTACCCACAATGTTTCGTAAATCCTCATTACTTTTCAGCGCATCTGGAATCCCAAAGGCATTAGCAATACCATCACTGCGCCAGCTACTCTCCCGAAACACTTCGGAAAAGCCTTTATGCTCAAATAAAACTTTAAGCATCATATTTTCAGTATAAGAAGACACTGTCGGTGGATTTAATTTATATTCGGACATAAAAAATACTCCTTACTGGGTTAGTAAGGAGTATTTTAGTGAGGGATGCGACAAAAGGTGTCGCTAGAATTTTTTAATATCCAGTTGTTTTATTTTATCTAGATTATCTGTAATGATATCTAATAAAGGTTTACATAAATCAAAAATTTGTTCAGCTAATTCGCCATTAGGAATTTTTCTCAGAATTTCCGCATCCCAATTTCTTAGATTTCCATCAAAATATTTCCACATAACCCAAATTTTATTTTTATTAAAGCGAGCTTTAATATCTAGATCATCAAAAATTTCATTCAGTAAATCATATAGTTTTGGATATTTATCCTTATGACAATATACCCCATAATACCCTTCACTAAGATTATAGCCACCCAATTCAGCACCAACTCCCCAGTAAATATCTTCAGCATCAAAGTAAATTCCACAATCTTTACCTGTTACTTCTCCATAAAAATTACATTTCCAGCCGTAATTCTTTAACTTTTTATAATCATGAGCAAAACGTTCTTGTAATTGTTCAACTAACCTCTCTATTAAATTTTCATATAGCTGTTCTTTTGAATCGATAACACTCAAGGCAGAATATAATGCATCATTATTTTCATTTTTCATTAAATAGTTAACTAAATCATCATTAATTTCAGTATTTCCCATAAGTTCCTCACTCAAAAATTTTTTAAAATCCTGACTAAATTGTTTAACAGCCGGTGCTATGATTAATGTGTTATCTAGCCAATCAAGCAAATCCTTAGCTGACAGTAATATCGCTTTTTTTGCGCTAATCAGAGCTTCCCATTCATTTTTTAGAATGGAGTTTTCAGAAGGAGGTTCCTTAAAAACAGGAAGATAAATTAGACAATATTCAACTTCTCTATATCCCTCCAAATCATCTCGATAATCTTTTAACTGTTCTTCTTGGTCAGTGGCAAATCTCAACTTATTTTCAATTGAAACGATCCAATGACGTCTATGATTTAAAAAGCCCTCAATAAAAATATCATGACGACGATTTTCACTTGTCGCTTTTTCAACACACACCTGAATATTGTCGTATGCTAGAAAGT
>CAJPST010000201.1 GCA_905373425.1 uncultured Mesocricetibacter sp. | reverse complement strand
TTCACCATTTGTGCGCCCATGTTTTCAAATTTATCTTCCAGTTCAATTTCACGCGCTACGGAAACGCCGTCTTTAGTAATAGTCGGCGCACCGAAAGATTTATCTAATACCACATTACGACCTTTCGGACCAAGCGTCACTTTCACTGCATCAGCCAAAATATTTACGCCGTTTAACATTTTTACGCGTGCGTCATTGCCGAATTTTACGTCTTTTGCTGCCATTTTATTTTCCTCTTAAAATTTAATGCTTATTATTCAACAATCGCCAAAATATCGCTCTCGTGAACGATTAACACTTCTTCTCCATCGATTTTTTCCGCTTTCACACCATAACCATCACTAAAAATCACGGTATCGCCGACTTTAACATCTAACGGATGAATGGTACCGTCGTTCAACACGCGACCTTTACCAACCGCCAATACTTTCCCACGGGTAGATTTTTCTGCCGCAGAACCGGTTAATACAATGCCTCCTGCGGATTTAGTTTCAACTTCTTCACGTTTAATGATTACACGATCGTGCAATGGACGAATACTCATTTTGAATTACCTCTTAATAAAATTTAAGTTTAAATGCAGAACCTATATGGGGGAAATTTTTTTCCTTTCAAGGGGAAATTTAAAATTATTTTATTCTTTTATCTTCGTCTGTTTGTTTTTCATATTCAGCCTCAAATATGGTGCCGTCATCACGTTCATAGCGCCGGTACTCGTAAAAAGTGCGGTCACTTTTTTGAAAGATTTTTGAACCGAAGATATGAAAACGTTTCTTGAAAACCTCTTGCATAAATAACCTTACCGGTGGCAATAACAACAGCACAGCAAGAAGATCGGTTAAAAATCCTGGAATAATCAGCAGAATTCCGGCAACAATCCAAACTCCTGATTTCAATAACGATTGTGCCGGAATTTCACCATTACGCAGTTGTTTCTGCACATTAACTAAGGTATACCAACCACGCACCCGTAACATAGCCAAACCGGCAACAAAAGATAAAGTGAGTAATAAAATTAAGCCTAAAATCCCGGCCTGTGAGCCGACCCAAACCAATAAAGAAAGTTCGATATATACGAATAAAAATGCACTCAACAAAAATAGCATAATAGGCATTTTATTTCTCCTATAAGGGATGATGGGGATAGATACGTTCTATATGGGGAAGATAACGGGAAATTTCAATAGAAAAACGGCACTTATTACAAGTGCCGTTTTCATAGGAATTAAAACCTATCCCATACCATATTGTTTTAACTTTTTGCGCAGCGTGCCACGGTTAATGCCGAGCATTGTCGCAGCACGGGTTTGATTACCGCGGGTGTATTGCATCACCATATCCAACATCGGATGTTCAACTTCTGCCAACACCAGTTCGTACAGGTCATTGACGTCCTGCCCGTCCAATTGTGCCAAATAATTTCTTAACGCCTGTTTCACTGAATCGCGAAGCGGTTTATTGGTTACTTGAGATTGTGAATTTAACACTGATACGGTTAACGCATCAGAAGGGCTACGTTGTTGTTCTAACATTGTTGTTTCCATTGCGAATTAAATTAAAAAATTCTTCCAATGCCACCAACTGCTCTTGAGGAGACGTTAGTGTATTAAAAGTCTGTCTAAAAACGGAATTAGGTTGAATTCCTTGCAAATACCAAGCCACATGTTTGCGGGCAATGCGATAGCCTTTTTCCTCACCATAAAATTGATGTAATTCTTCAATATGGCTTAAAATCTGACCGCACTTTTCATCCAAATCAGGCTCAGCGATAACCGAACCGGTCTCAATTAAGCCTGCTATGGTTTGAAATAGCCACGGTCTCCCCAGTGCGCCACGCCCGATCATTACGGCGTCCGCCTGAGTGTAATCGAGGACATATCTGGCTTTTTCAGCAGAAGTAATATCTCCGTTGGCAATAACAGGTATGGATACCTGCGCTTTCACCGCTTTAATATTGTCGTATTCTGCCTCGCCTTCAAATAAACACTCTCGTGTTCGTCCATGTACAGTAAGAGCCTGAATTCCCGCCTGCTCCGCAATTTTAGCGATTTCCACACAATTACGGTTTTGCCGATCCCACCCTGTTCTTATTTTAAGTGTTACAGGAACATTCACGGCATTTACTACCTTCGTTAGAATCTCGCCAACCAAATCAGGATATTGTAATAACGCAGACCCCGCCAGCTTACGATTAACCTTCTTGGCAGGGCAACCCATATTAATATCAATAATTTGAGCGCCGTATTCTACATTTACCCGTGCGGCTTGCGCCATTTCATCAGGATCGGAACCAGCTATCTGTACGGCATTTATTCCGACATCTCGGTGATGAGCCAAGCGCAATTTCGATTTCTCCGTATGCCAAACCTGCGGATTAGTTGACATCATTTCCGAAAACGTTAAACCGGCTCCATACCCCGCACAACGTTTACGAAAAGGGCGGTCAGTAATTCCCGCCATCGGAGCAAGCAAAATACGGTTTCTCAGTTGATAAGAACCAATACGCAATTTATGCTCCTTTAATACTTCTGTCACCGTTAATCTGTCAAAGTTCCTCTAGGCATACCAATCAATCAGCATAATCATCCGCTCATCAACTGGCAAGGCTGGCTATAATACGCACTTTTATACGGTTTGAAAAGCATATTTTTTAAACAAATTTAGGCTTTTTTTCACCTTTTAATCTTGCAATTATGGGCGTTTTCCTGTAATACGACACCACTCTTCCCGCTCAGCCACAGGCTCCAAATCAAAACTTGCGGCATAAGCATCACACACGGACTGCGCCTGTGTCGCTAAAATACCGGATAGCCCTAACACGCCATTTGGCTTAACTAATTGGCTAATCACAGGATAAAGCTCTTTTAATGGGCCGGCCAAAATATTTGCCACCACCACATCCGCTTTTAAGTCAGATGGTTTTTCATCCGACAAAAACAGCTGCAAACGATCGGCAACACCGTTTTGCTCCGCATTGTTGCGACTGGCTAAAATAGCTTGCGGATCAATATCAATAC
>CAJPST010000200.1 GCA_905373425.1 uncultured Mesocricetibacter sp. | reverse complement strand
ATTTGGTGGTGATGTGCAATTCGTTTATGTGTCTGCGAAAAAAGGAACCGGCGTGGACGAGCTGTTGGATGCGATCTTATTACAATCTGAAGTATTAGAGTTGACCGCAGTGCAAGACGGAATGGCAAGCGGTGTGGTGATCGAATCCTATTTGGATAAAGGTCGTGGGCCGGTAGCAACTATTTTGGTGCAATCCGGCACGCTGAGCCGTGGTGACATTGTACTATGCGGATTTGAATATGGTCGTGTACGAGCAATGCGAGATGAAAACGGTAAAGATGTCGGAACGGCAGGACCGTCAATTCCGGTGGAAGTACTAGGCCTTTCCGGTGTACCGGCTGCCGGTGATGAAGTCACCGTGGTGCGTGATGAGAAAAAAGCACGTGAAGTGGCACTATACCGTCAAGGTAAATTCCGTGATGTGAAACTTGCCCGCCAACAAAAAGCTAAACTGGAAAATATGTTTAGCAATATGGCGGAAGGCGATGTAGCTGAACTCAATGTCATTGTGAAAGCCGACGTACAAGGTTCTGTGGAAGCTATCGTTCAATCCTTAATGGAACTTTCAACCGACGAAGTGAAAGTGAAAGTGGTAGGTTCCGGCGTAGGCGGTATTACCGAAACCGATGCAACCTTGGCTGCGGCATCTAATGCGATCATCGTCGGCTTTAACGTGCGTGCAGACGGTTCCGCCCGCCGCATTATCGAAACCGAAAACATTGATTTACGTTACTATTCCATCATTTACGAATTGCTCAATGAAATCAAAGCAGCAATGAGCGGTATGTTACAACCTGAATTCAAACAAGAAATCATCGGTTTGGCTGAAGTGCGTGATGTATTCCGCCATCCGAAATTCGGTGCCATTGCAGGCTGTATGGTAACTGAAGGCGTAGTCAAACGTAACAACCCAATTCGCGTATTGCGCGACAACGTGGTGATCTTCGAAGGCGAATTAGAATCTCTTCGCCGCTTCAAAGACGATGTATCTGAAGTACGTAACGGTATGGAATGTGGTATTGGCGTGAAGAACTACAATGATGTGAAGGTCGGCGACCAGATTGAGGTGTTCGAAGTAGTTGAGGTTAAACGTTCGATCTAGTCAATTGTTACTTTTCTTTGCTTAGCCAAAGAAAAGTAACCAAAAGAAAGGCGACCCTGCTTTGCCTTGTTTCCTGAAAAAATATAAATTTGCTTAACGGAAATTTTGTAAACTCTCTACGCTCAAACAGTACAAAATTTCCTACAAATTTATATTTTTTCAAGCGGCAAAGAAGGGAACCCAATAATGACTCTTAAAGTGCGGTTAGATTTTTTAGTGTTTTTTGATTTGGAAAACGATTTTAAAAACGACCGCACTTTTATTTTAATCAGAAAGAAAATAATGCTCTGAAAAACTAGGTCCTTCTTTCAGAAGGAAAGAACAAAACCCAATTCAAATAAATGAGAAAGAGAAACAAAATGGCTAGAGAATTCAAACGTAGCGACCGCGTCGCACAAGAAATCCAAAAAGAAATCGCGGTGATTTTACAGCGCGAAGTGAAAGATCCGCGTATTGGTATGGTGACGGTGTCAGACGTGGAAGTGTCCAGTGATTTGGCTTATGCAAAAGTTTTCGTCACCTTCTTATTTGATCACGATGAACAAGCGATTGCACAGGGCATGAAAGGCTTGGAAAAAGCGGCGCCTTATATTCGCACGCTGTTAGGCAAAGCCATGCGTCTGCGTATCGTACCGGAGATTCGTTTTATTTACGATCAATCCTTAGTGGAAGGTATGCGTATGTCTAACTTAGTGACAAATGTTGTGCGCGAAGATGAGAAAAAACACGTTGAGGACAAAGACTAATGTCCAAACCGCGTAAACGTGGGCGTGATATTCACGGCGTGTTTTTGTTGGATAAGCCGCAAGGTATGTCTTCCAACGACATCATGCAAAAAGTAAAACGCATTTTTCAGGCAAACAAGGCAGGGCATACCGGTGCCTTAGATCCGCTGGCTACCGGAATGTTGCCTATCTGTTTGGGCGAAGCCACCAAGTTTTCGCAGTTTTTGTTGGAGGCAGACAAACGTTATTTAGTCACGGCAAAACTGGGAGAACGTACCGACACATCGGACGCGGAAGGACAGATTGTCGAAACCCGTGATGTGAATGTTAAAACATCTGAAATTTTGACCGCACTTGAGCAATTTCGTGGGGATATTTTGCAAGTGCCGACGATGTTTTCGGCGTTGAAACACAATGGTAAATCGCTTTATGAATACGCCCGTCAAGGCATAACCGTCGAGCGGGAAGCGCGCCCCATTACAATCTTTGAACTGAACTTCATCGAATACAATGCGCCTTATTTAACCCTAGAGGTGCATTGTTCCAAAGGCACTTATATTCGCACCTTGGTGGATGACTTGGGTGAGGTATTGGGCTGTGGCGCCCATGTAACGATGTTACGTCGTACAGCAGTGGCGGATTATCCGACAGAAAAAATGTTGGATTGGAATGCGTTGCAAGCTTTGGCAGAATCACAAGATTTGAGTTTGTTAGATGCTTTGTTATTGCCTATAGATACTGCGGTAGCGAAGTTGCCTACGTTAACCTTAAATGAAAGCCAAGCGCAGGGCATCGGATTTGGTCAACGGGTAAAATTCGATAACCCTAACAGTCTACAAGGACAAGTGCGGTTATTTTCCCACGAGAATCGCTTTCTTGGTGTTGCGGTGATTGATGAGAATAACGTGATCCGTCCACAGCGATTAGTGGTGTATGAATAAAAAGTGCGGTGGAATTTCACCGCACTTTTTTATCAATATTCGATTTCTTTTGGATACGCAATCTGTAACGCTAATTTTCGATCACTCTCAGCTACATTTTCCCGAGCTTCAATAAAGAATCGGGATGTCATGGCTTTTTCACCGTGATTGAAGAAAATTTCCACAATGGAACGATCAAAGAAAATTTCTACCGTTTGCAGATTCTCAATTTCACAGAAACGTTTGCTATCGAATTTTTCCATTAATTCAGTTTGCTCGCTTTGGCTG
>CAJPST010000199.1 GCA_905373425.1 uncultured Mesocricetibacter sp. | reverse complement strand
ATCCAACGATTCTGCCGCTGGCACATGACGATTCCAAAGTAGCAATGCACGTGGTCAGCCAAGAAAATCTGTTCTGGGAAACTATGGAACAATTGAAAGAAGTCGGTGCCAGTTCGATTTTGGTGTTGCCGATTGAGAAGATGATGAAGTAAATAGTATCTAGGAAAACAGCTAAAAGTGCGGTCATTTTTTTGAACGTTTTATAAAACTTTTGCGAAATTTATCCGTTTTGAAAAGGAAAACGTAAATGAACCCGAAAAAAGTAAAGCGAAGCCACTTAACCAAGCTGACTGATTTACCTAACATCGGTAAAGCGGCAGAGGCGGATTTAATCCGTCTCGGGATTCAAATGCCACATGATTTGCTAGGACGTAACGCATATCAAATGTATGATGACTTATGCCGTATTACCGGGCAAAAACATGATCCTTGCGTAATCGATGTGTTTTTATCGATAGTGGATTTTATCAACGGTGGCGAACCGCAGGATTGGTGGAAATTTACGGCGCAACGCAAGGCGTATTTAGCGTCTATTTAAAAGGAGAAATATATGCCGTTCAATGACATTGAAAAACAATCTCTACTTGCACAAAAAGGCATCGGACCGACGGTGTTAAAACGTTTAACTGAAATGGGATTGGATAGCGTTGCTATATTAGCGAAAACGGATCCGGATTTTATTCTGCAACGTGGCGCGGAAATCACAGGTTCGACTTGCTGGCGTAACAGCCCCCAAGCGCGCAAAGCGATTGAAACAGCGGTAAATTGGGCAAAAGAGCAAATAAAATAAGTAGCCGTTATAAAGGGATACACTACTCCACTAACGATGAAGGATGAGATATGAAAATTATTTCATATGGTTTATTGTCCATAATAGGTATTGGCATAATGATTTATGTTATTGGTTATTTTTTACCGGAAACACGTAAATTAACCAAGGAAACCGTGTATTCTGCTAATGCGGAGAAAGTTTATAACGTAATTACGGATAATCAAAATTGGCAATACAGAACCTCTTTGGATAATTTAGAAATTTTATCCCGAGATAGCGAAAATGAAGTTTGGCAAGAAACAACCAATGGTATAACCATTCTTTTTAAAACGAGAGAGAAACGCCCTTTTGAATACTATGCTTTTGATATGTCGAGTCAATTTTTTACGGGAGAATGGCACGCTACATTAACGCCAATCGACGAAGAACAAACCCGTTTTGATGCGACAGAAAGTTTAACTTTCCCAAACCCTTTTATAAGAGTATTAAGTTATCTTTTTATGGATTTGGAAAAGTTTATGCAAACCTATGAAGATGAATTAAGAAAGAAATTAGAAAAGGAATAAACTATGCAAACCTTCGTCTGGAATAACCTCAACACAGTTGAAAAGCAACAAGCCCTTACCCGCCCTGCGATTTCCGCCTCAAATGAGATTAAAAGTGCGGTGGAAAATATCGTTAAATTTGTGCAACAGGATGGCGATAAGGCACTGTTTGAACTCACAGAGAAATTCGATAAAACCAAACTCGACAGCTTGATCGTGACTCCACAACAAATTGCGGAGGCGACAGCGCGTATTCCTGAGCCGTTGAAGAAGGCGATTCAGAATGCTAAGCGCAATATCACGGCCTTTCACGAAGCACAGAAACCACAGGCGGTGGATATCGAAACCCAACCCGGCGTGCGTTGTCAGGTGGTGACGCGTCCGATTAATCGTGTCGGTTTGTATATTCCGGGCGGTTCCGCGCCGTTATTTTCTACGGTGCTCATGCTTGCCATTCCGGCGAAAATCGCAGGCTGTAAGAAAATCGTGCTGTGTTCACCGCCACCGATTGCGGATGAAATTCTTTATGCTGCCAATCTGTGTGGCGTACAAACCATTTATGCGGTGGGCGGTGCGCAAGCGGTGGTGGCGATGGCATTAGGTACGCAAAGCGTGGTGAAGGTGGATAAAATTTTCGGACCGGGCAATGCCTTTGTGACAGAAGCCAAACGCCAAGTCAGCCAAATGATTAATGGTGCCAACATCGACATGCCGGCAGGGCCATCGGAAGTGTTGGTGATTGCTGATGAACAGGCGGAGCCTGAATTCGTTGCCTCCGATTTGCTGTCACAAGCAGAGCACGGCGCAGATTCGCAAGTGATTTTGGTGACACCGAGCGAAACGCTGACAAAACAGACCGCACTTTGTGTGGAACAACAGCTTGCCCAACTGCCTCGCGCGGAAATCGCCCGCAAAGCGTTATCCCACAGTCGTATTCTCATTGCAGAAGATCTGGCGCAATGTGTCGCTATCAGCAATGAATACGCGCCGGAACACTTAATCGTGCAAACGCAAAACGCCCGTGAATTATTGCCTCAACTGGATAACGCCGGTTCCATTTTCCTCGGCGCTTATTCGCCGGAAAGCATGGGCGATTACGCCAGCGGCACCAATCACGTTCTGCCGACTTACGGTTACACGCGCACGTATTCCAGCCTTGGTTTGGCGGATTTCAGCAAACGCGTGACCGTGCAAGAACTCTCCCCACAAGGCTTCAAAGACTTAGCCGAAACCGTGGAATTGATGGCGCAAGCAGAGCAACTGGATGCGCACAAAATGGCCGTGAGTTTGAGATTGAAAAAACTTTTATAAAAATGACCGCACTTTTCCCCTCGCCCGTTTATGGGAGAGGAAGATACTAAACAGAAAAACAACTATGACAATCACAACCCTATCCCGACAAAACGTGCAAGCCTTAACACCGTACCAATCCGCCCGCAAACTGGGGGGCAACGGCACGATTTGGTTAAATGCGAACGAATATCCCACTTCGCCGACGTTCCAACTTTCGGACAAAGATTTAAACCGCTACCCCGAACCGCAACCGCAAGCGGTGGTGCAAGGGTATGCCAATTATGCAGGCGTATCGCCTGAAAATGTGTTGGTGACCCGTGGCGGTGATGAAGGCATTGAGTTGGTTATCCGTGCGTTTTGCGAACCGAATCAAGATGCCATTTTGTTCTGCCCACCCACGTATGGCATGTACGCCGTGAGTGCTGAAACGGCAGG
>CAJPST010000198.1 GCA_905373425.1 uncultured Mesocricetibacter sp. | reverse complement strand
TCATTATTTTTGACCGCACTTGCAGCCGAAACAGTGGTTTCTCCATCATTTTGTTGACGGGCTAAACGGCGGGCTTTGCGTTGCGCAATAATGTCACTATTATCAGGTTGTATCTCGCCTTTTTCATCCAGCATGGTTTTTTGTTCGTTCGAGGCAGCGGCTTTCTTCGCTTTCAAACGTTCCAATGCAGCTTTTACCGGGTCTTCGCCTTTTTGTGTTGCCATTTCTTCGCGACGTGCGGCTGCGGCTCGCTGAGCACGTTCTTTACGCTCTCGTTCTTCTTTTTCCAAACGAGCCTGGCGGGCTTCAAAACGAATCTTAGCTTCTTCGGCTTTTTGCGCTTTTTCCTGAATATCCCAAATTTTGGCTTTTTCCTGACGGAAATATTGGATTAACGGAATATGGCTTGGACAGACATAGGCACATAAACCGCATTCAATGCAGTCCATCAGATTATATTCAAGGGATTTATCATGATCCTCACTACGTGCAAACCAATATAATTGTTGTGGCATTAAATGTACGGGACAGGCATCCGAACAGGCCGAACAACGAATACAGGATTGTTCCGGCGGTGGCGGCGAGTATTCAAAATGATCGGGGGCAAGCAGGCAGTTGGCAATTTTAGTAATCGGCGCATCTAAATTCGGTAATGCCAGCCCCATCATAGGGCCACCGAGAAACACCGGGAAACGCTCATCATATTGATAGCCCGCCTGTTGTAATACAAAGGAAATAGGTGTGCCAAAACGCACCCATTGATTTCCCTTATGCGGAATTTTATCACCGGTTAATGTGACTACTCGTTCGATTAATGGCTCATCATCCATGACTGCGCGTTTAATGGCGAATACTGTCCCGACATTTTGCATTAGCACGCCGATACTGGAAGAACGCTGTCCACTAGGCACCTCCATTCCTGTCAGCACTTGAATTAATTGTTTGGCCGCACCGGATGGATATTTAGTCGGAATCACGCGGATTTCAATATCATTTGCGCCGTGTAGAGCCTGAGTTAAAGATTCAACAGCTTCAGGTTTATTATCTTCAATCGCAATAACTACTTTTTCCGGACGTAGGATATAACGCAGAATACGAATGCCTTCTATAATTTCGTCGGCATAGTCACGCATCAACCGATCGTCACAGGTAATATAAGGCTCGCATTCAGCACCATTGATAATTAACAATTTAACCTGTTTTTCCGCCGAATGAACTTTTGCCGCCGTCGGAAACACGGCTCCACCAAGCCCGGCGATTCCCGCCTGATAAATTTTTTCAATAAGTTGCTCAGCGGAATAAATCAGAAAATCTTCAATTGGCTGTCGTTCACACCATTTATCTTCGCCGTCTGCCAAAATATGTATTGCCGGTTCAGATAAACCTGATGGATGAGCAGCAATATAAGGAGCGATAGCCACCACCGTGCCTGAAGTAGGGGAGTGAATCGGCAATTCGCGTAAATTATCCCCCTTGGTTAAAGCTTGTCCTTTTAATACTTTATCGCCGACTTTTACTAATAAATTACCTGCCGTTCCGGCATGTTGCTTTACGGGCACAAAAAAGCGCTCGGGTAACATAGCTTTACTTATAGGTGTTTGATTAGATTGTGATTTCATTTCAGGAGGATGAATACCACCATCGAAATCCCATAATTTTCCTGAATTAAAACGCGTTAGAATATCCGTCATTTCATTCTCCCTTAACCAAGGTTTTTTCGCCGTTTGTAGTGTTTACGACGGGGATAACGAGTTTCGGATCGATTTTATATTCAAATTTCCAATCCCAATTATCAATAGTTTTTTCTACTTTTATCATTGAAATACAATCGGTCGGGCAAGGTGCAACGCAAAGTTCACAACCTGTACATAAATCAGGAATAATTGTGTGCATGGCCTTATTGGTACCGATAATCGCATCCACCGGGCAAGCTTGAATGCATTTAGTACAACCGATACACATTTCTTCATCAATAAATGCCACCATCTGAGCAGGCTCTTCTTCGGAAAAATCCGTTGAAGGCACATCTACTCCAAGCAATTCGGCAATTTTTACTACAGTAGGTTGACCACCCGGAATACACTTAGTGATCACATCACCATTGGCAATAGCTTCAGCATAAGGGCGACAGCCGGGATAACCGCATTGACCACACTGGCTTTGCGGTAATAGGGCATCAATTTGTTCCACTATCGGATCAGCTTGAGGCTTTAATTTGACAGATGCAAAACCCAATATTGCTCCGAAAATCAAAGCAAGTAAGGCGATCGCAATCAGCACATAATGAAGAGTCGTCATGGTGTTATGCTCTCACTAAACCGGCAAAACCCATAAAGGCCAACGACATCAAACCTGCCGTAATTAGTGCAATAGAAGCCCCTCGAAACGGTAATGGTACATCAGCAGCGGCTAATCGTTCACGCAAAGCGGCAAATAACACTAACACCAGCGCAAAACCCAAGGATGCCCCAAACCCGTAGATAACCGATTCGGTTAAATTATGCGCCAGATTAATATTCAGTAACGCTACGCCAAGTACGGCGCAATTAGTAGTAATCAGAGGTAAAAAGATGCCGAGTAAGCGATACAATGTCGGACTGGTTTTATTAATTACCATTTCGGTGAATTGCACCACCACTGCGATCACCAGAATGAATACCAGCGTACGTAGAAATGTCGCCTCCAAGGGAGCAAGAATATAAGTATCGACCAAATAAGAGCAGAGCGAAGCAACAGTCAGAACAAAAGTTGTTGCCAACCCCATCCCAATTGCAGTTTCCACTTTTTTAGACACGCCCATAAACGGACAAAGTCCGAGAAATTTCACTAACACAAAGTTGTTGATAAAGGCGGTGCTGATAATTAAAAGAATATATTCAGTCATAAAGTATTCGATAAAATTCGTTTAAGCGCGTTATTATAACGTAGTTTTGCTTCTAAGGAATAACAAAAATGAGGAATAACCAAAATGTTTAGCAAAGAAAACTCACACAAAAACGACTGCACTTTGATGGTGAAAATTATCCGTTCATAGACAAGCAAAAGCGTGCTAGAATACGCCAATTTTTATGGCTTGAATATTAAAAAGGTTAGTGAATGAAACCC
>CAJPST010000197.1 GCA_905373425.1 uncultured Mesocricetibacter sp. | reverse complement strand
ACATCACCCACTACCCAAGAACCGATGACCGGATACATGCCGTCAAAATTCGGTAACTCAAATTTCTGTTGATAAATATAGCCTGCATTGGCGTAGAAATTAGAATGTTCGCTGCCTTTAGCCGCAAATTCTAGCCCATTACTTTTTTCGTAGTAAAACACGTTGGCGCCTTCACGACCTAATAACGGTTTTTTCACCCAAATGGATTTGCGCTCAGTAATGTCATGTTGGTTGAAATATGTCGGCAACAAATAAGGATGATTCGGGTGTTTTCGCCATAGTTTCGCAAGCAGGACTTTATTGCTAAGTAATAATTTCCATGCCGGCTCAAAAAATTGTGTTGCGCTGTTTAGCATGAACGGGGCATATTTAGTGTTGCTCATCCATTCCAAGGGATACAATTTGAACAACATTTCAATGGGCTGATTATTGAGATCAACAAATTGTTGCGTGTCATCGTCGTAGCCGATGTCTTCAATGGATAAGCGGTGAATATGCCAACCGGCGTTATAGGCTACATCAGCGAGATAATCCAAATTACCCCAATCTTCCCTACCGGCCTCTGTCATGGCTGCAAAATGGAAACCTGCTTTGCCGCTTTGCTGTTGCAACATGGAAAAGCGAGTGAGCAATTCTTCATGAATCCAGTTAAATTGGTCGCGATTCGGTAAACCTTCCACTTGTTCCAACCACTGCCATTGCACCACGGCAGCTTCCAGTAAAGAAGTCGGCGTATCGGCGTTATATTCAAACATTTTGAGATTGTTGCCATCATAGCCGAAATCAAAACGACCATATAAGTGCGGTGCGTTTTCACGCCAAGATTGCTCGATCAAATTTTTCTGTAAATCGGTAAAGCGATAGTGCGCGTAATCACCTTGTTTCACTTCATCGGCAACGAAATCCATACACATGGCGTGTAATTCATTAGTAGCTTCTTCTATTTTGTCAATTTCCGCCAGCGTAAACTCGTAGGCAACATTGTCTGACCAATAATGTGAGCCATCGGAAGAAGGCTGATTGTAATAATCAAATCCTACCTCAAGCATCTGTTGCACCATGTTGGGTCGAGTTGGAATACCGGTTATACGCTTCATGATTAACCGCCACTATTTTTACTGGAGTTACTGCACTGATGAGTGCTGAGTAAAAATTAAAAACACTGAAAATTCGATTGGACTTATTCGCACTGTAGGATTAGTATTTATAGGCTTACTTAACAAGATATTAACAATAGGATGTTTTATGAAACCTGAAACGATTGCATTACACCAAGGATTCCATGCAGACCCAACCACTAACGCGGTGGCAGTGCCGATTTATCAAACCACCAGCTATGTCTTCAACGACTCCCAACACGGCGCAGATTTATTCAACTTAAAAGTACCGGGCAATATTTATACCCGTTTGATGAACCCGACGACCGATGTGTTAGAACAACGCATGGCGGCTTTAGAAAAAGGCATTGGTGCCGTGGCGACCTCAAGTGGCATGGCAGCAATCAACTATGTGGTAGAAACCTTAACCGAAGCCGGTGATAACATTATTTCCTCCAACCGTATTTACGGCGGTACAGTCACTTATTTCACCCAAACCCTAAAACGCAAAGGTGTTGAGGTACGTTTTGTGGATCCGAGCAAACCGGAAGACATTGTGAAACTTGCCGATGCCAAAACCAAATTGGTGTTCTGTGAAAGCATCTGTAACCCGACCATTGATGTGGTAGATTTGCCGAAATTCGCTGAATTCGCTCATCAGGCGGGTGTGCCGTTGGTAGTGGATAACACCGTTGCCACTCCGATGATTTGTCGCCCGTTAGAGTTAGGTGCCGATATCGTCGTACATTCCCTCACCAAATACGTGGGCGGGCATGGCACCACCTTAGGCGGTATTATTGTAGATGCTGGAAGATTTGATTGGAAAGCCCAAGCAGAACGCTTTCCGATATTAACTCAACCGGATGAATCCTATCATGGCGTCGTGTATGCTGACGCGCTCGGTGCCGCGGCATTTATCGGTTGCGTACGGGTTGTCGGTTTGCGCAATACCGGTGCCGTCATTAGCCCAATGAGTGCTTTCATGTTATTACAAGGGTTAGAAACGCTCTCTGTGCGATTGGAACGTCACTGTGAAAACGCCTTAAAAGTCGCTGAATATCTGCAAAATCACCCGCAAGTCACTTGGGTTAACTATCCCGCATTGCCACAAGATTCGCGTAATCCATTGATTCAACGGGATTTCGGTGGTCGCGCATCCGGCCTATTAAGCTTTGGTATCAAAGGTGGTCGTGAAGCCGGTGCCCAATTTATTGATGCACTAAAAATGATTTTACGGTTAGTGAATATCGGCGATGCAAAATCTCTTGCCTGCCACCCGGCAACCACCACCCATAGCCAATTAAGCGAAGAGGAATTGAACCGTGCCGGTGTCACCTCTGACTTAATCCGCATTAGCGTGGGCTTAGAACATATTGACGACATCCTCGCCGATATGGAACAGGCGTTTGCTGCGGTAAAAGGAAAATAAAAAATACAGAAAAAAATGACCGCACTTTGATCTGTCGCCAAAAAAGTTGGGCCGTATCACTAACTTATTAATGGCGCAGATTTAAGCGGTCAAATTAATTAAAGAACGTGATATACCATTTTACTGTCTTTCGAGAATCTAAATACCAAGCCATTGCGACGTTAAAATCGCACGGTGCCAAACGACTATGCAAGCTGTTTGAAGTGTCTAAAAGTACTTATTATGTCCGACATAAAGCGGTAAAATCGCTTCTTCGCATTGAATTAGTTCTGGTAAGATTATTGGTGAAAGAGAAGGCTCCTTTGATATTCGTTATGATGTAGACGGAGGTTATGCAACATATCGCATCTATGTCGATGCCTCAAATAATCCGTTCTCTCCAGAAATATTTAGCGGATTCACATTGTCGGATACATTATATTAGCATGACGCATTATAACTTGAAGGCTGAGGAGCATTGTCCACAGCCTTTTTCTTAAAGAGCGGATTGAAAGATGGGGGAAGAAACGGGCTTGCACTACAACTTCTTCCGCTACTACGACCCGCATATCGGGCGATTTACCCAACAGGACCCGATAGGGTTGGCCGGGGGAATGAATCTTTATCGGTTTG
>CAJPST010000196.1 GCA_905373425.1 uncultured Mesocricetibacter sp. | reverse complement strand
GAATAAATTTTGTATAAAAATGCAAAATTAATCAATAACAATTTAAAAAATGCGATGAAATAAAAAATTTTCACTAAAAACTTGCGCTAGATCTCAAAATTGTATTTCTCTGTTTGAATTTGTTTTTTTTACCGATTAGAATTTTGAGAAGTTTTGAATTATTTTTTCACTATCTATAAGGAGCAGAACTATGAAAGTAGCCGTATTAGGTGCCGCGGGTGGTATTGGTCAAGCATTGGCGTTGTTATTAAAATTACAGCTGCCGGCAGGGTCAGAGTTATCATTATATGATATTGCGCCTGTTACTCCGGGAGTTGCTAAAGACGTCAGCCATATTCCGACCGCAGTTAAAGTGGAAGGTTTTGGCGGAGAAGATCCGACTCCGGCGTTGAAGGGTGCAGATGTCGTATTGATTTCTGCAGGTGTTGCGCGTAAACCGGGAATGGATCGTTCCGACTTATTTAATATTAATGCGGGTATCGTGCGTAACTTAATTGAAAAAGTAGCGGCGACTTGCCCGAAAGCCTGTGTCGGTATTATCACTAATCCGGTGAATACTACAGTAGCTATCGCAGCTGAAGTATTGAAAAAAGCCGGTGTGTATGACAAGCGTAAGTTGTTCGGTGTTACCACATTAGATATTTTACGTTCCGAAACCTTTGTTTCCGAATTACAGGGATTAGATGTCGATCGCATCAGCGTGCCGGTTATCGGTGGTCACTCCGGCGTAACAATTCTGCCGTTGTTATCGCAAGTTCATTTTGCTCAGTGGAAAGAAGAAGACATTGCACCATTGACTAAGCGTATTCAAAATGCCGGTACCGAAGTAGTGGAAGCCAAAGCAGGTGGTGGTTCTGCAACGCTTTCTATGGCGCAGGCAGCAGCACGTTTTGCCCGTTCATTAGTAAAAGGCTTGAGCGGTGAGGCAGTTGTGGAGTGTACTTATGTAGAAGGTGACGGTAAATATGCTCGTTTCTTCGCACAACCGGTACGTTTAGGTAAAGAAGGAGTAGAAGAAATTCTGCCATTAGGCCCGTTAAGTGCCTTTGAACAACAGGCCTTAGAGGCTATGTTACCGACATTGCGTGCGGATATTGAACTTGGCGAGAAGTTCGTTAACGGATAAGAAACGTTAATTTAAGAATATAGACAAAAGGCATAGTATCGACTATGCCTTTTTTATTTATCTGGGTGCTTAAGCGTTTTTTTAAAGTGCGGTGCATTTTAGAGACGTTTTGAGCAATATGAAACGCTGAAAAAAATAACCGCACTTTTTACTTTTTAGCTTTATAACCGTCTAATTGACAGGTTTGGCTTCATCTTTTTTATCCAATACGTCCCACACACTTTCCTTAACCGGCGACGGTTGCGTGGTTTGCGGTAGCTGAGTGTTGGTATCAGTCGGTATAGTGTCATTTAAAGTCGGGTAATTTGTTGTTTCGCCCGTTCTGCCACCATAGCAAAAATCCTGATCTTTATCCGCCCAAACCGGAATGTTTATCACGGGATGTTCACAGTTCCAACCGCCGTATTGAGTTATGCCGACCATTTTAATCGCATCAGGTTTTGGTGGGTTTAACACTTTCGGCTTGATTTGGCGTAAATAGCTTTTATAAATCTCTAATGCACCTGTTGCGCCTGTTAGTGTAGTCTCGCCGTTATCATCGCGACCAATCCAGACTGTCGCGACATTTTCGCCATCAATTCCTACATACCACGCATCACGCGTATCATTGGTCGTGCCGGTTTTTCCAGCCAAATGTAAATTACCAAATTCTGCTAATAAGCTACGCGCAGTTCCTCGCTCTACCACTTGCTGCATCGCAAATACCGTTTGGTAAGCGGCTTCTGCCGGCACAATGGCTTCTCCTTCCGCATTGTGTTTATAAAGCAAATTGCCTTGTCGATCGGTGATGGAGCTAATCGTACTGAGCGGAATTTTTTCACCTTGGTTGGCGATCACTTGATATAGTTTGGTTACATCGTAAGGTGAAATAGAATAGGCACCAAGCAACATTGATGGTACTTTGGGAATAGAGACTTTATCCCATCCCATTGCTTGTTGGGTTTCAATAACTTTATTTAAGCCAACTTTCATTCCAATATTAACCGTTGGAATATTCAGCGAGCGCGCTAACGCGTTCATCAGCATCACGGAGCCGCCGTATTGACGATCATAGTTACGAGGTTGCCATGGAGGGCTACCTTTGGTGTGGATAGTAATCGGCTGGTTATCAATCGGTGTATTGAGACGGAACTGCTCGGGGTTGAGAAGTGCGGTCAAATAAATTGACGGTTTTACCAACGAACCGATCTGGCGTTTTGCTGTCAGCGCACGGTTAAATCCGGCATAATCGGTTTGTACGCCACCGACTATAGCACGTACTTCACCACTATGATAATCAGCCACAACCATCGCTGATTGTAGTTGCAGATTGCGGGTTTTTAATTGAAGCTCTGTGGTGGTATAGACGACTGCCTGTTCAACATAACGTTGTTGTTTGAGATCTAAAGTCGTAAAAATACGTGCACCTAACAATTCACCGGTCCGATTTTCTCCTAAATGCGTGTTAAGTTCGGATTGCAAGGTTTGAATAAAAGCAGGGTAGCGACGATTAATTTGCCCGCGCGCTTGTACGCCGAGCGGGCGGCTTTTTAACATATCGTAAAGTTCTTCCCCGATCATCTGGTGTTCAAGCATTAAGCCTAACACTACGTTGCGTCGCTCTAAAGCATTATTCGGATTGCGCCAAGGGTTGTATAAAGAAGGGCCTTTGACGATTCCCACCAATAATGCCATTTGGTCGAGGCTAATTTCGCGAATTGGGCGACCAAAATAGAAATGGCTGGCAAGTTCAAAGCCATGGATTGCAGTATCACCATTTTGTCCTAAATAAATTTCGTTCAAATAAGTTTCTAAAATAGTATTTTTGTCGTAATGCAAATCAAGCATGATTGCCATTATTGCTTCATTGATTTTTCGACTTAATGAACGCTCATTGCTTAAAAATAAATTTTTGACTAATTGTTGGGTAAGCGTGCTGCCACCCTGTACGGTTTGCCCCGCCCGAATGTTCGTTATCATTGCGCGTGCAATGCCCAACGGGCTTATACCATCATGTTCGTAAAAACGACGGTCTTCGGTTAACAGTAGAATGTCAATTAATA
>CAJPST010000195.1 GCA_905373425.1 uncultured Mesocricetibacter sp. | reverse complement strand
GTATTGCAGTTGGCTAACCTCATACTTGCCCATTAAAAAATAACGTTCACCGTTTTTTTCAGCAAAACTGCCCGCAATATAATTCGGTGTAGCATGCTCGGAAAAACCCTGCTCACCGCCTTCGCTACCTAGCAATACCGATTTATCCTCCAATGGCGCTCGAGTATCCGTTTTGACAACCCTAAATACCATAGCTCCGTCGCAAGGCATTGGCAGGATCACGCTACCATCAATTTCTTGTGGATCATAAAATTTTTTGTCCCATTGCGCCGCAATGGCAATGCCTGTTGTCAGTAGTAACGAACAACAAGATAAAGAATGGAAAAATTTAGTTTTCACGCAAACTCTCCGCTGGTTGAATTTTAGTGGTTTGCTGCCCACCGAACAATGCGACAAGCACAGATAAAATCAAAGTAAAAGCAAAGGCTGTCATAAAATGCCACGGTTGCAGCAAGCTGATAAAACTGTTTTGCGCCAAATTAGCACCCAAAACCTGATTAATTGCCAAGCTACCACACAAAAAGAACAAACAAGCAAAAACAAACGACAAAGTAGCCAACGCAATTGCCTGAATAACCACATATATTTTAATTTCATGACGTTCAACACCAAACAAACTAAGCAATGAAATATCTTTGCGTTTACGTTCGATATTAGCCAAAAATGAACCCGACAACGACAACATGCAACCAATAATAGAAGTGGCGGCAACAATCGTAAAGATGGTGCCTAATACCCGATCTATCGCTTTCACATTTTCAATCGCATTAGCCTGAGTTTGAGTATCGATTCCTTCTTCTCGCAACGCCAGTGCCAGTGGTGCTACATCATCAAGTTGTTTAGCATAAATTCGCGCCTTAGCAAAAGTGTCTCGAGAATGAGTCATCGGCTTGCCGGTAGTTGGGACAGAAACGAATTTCGTGATTTGAAAACCATCACGATAATCTTCAATTTCAATCAACAGCTCTAAAGAAATAAACGCTCCGACGCGTTGAAAATAACGCTCATCCAATACACCTGCCACAGTTAACTCAATTTTCTCACGTTCTTCATTGCCATCCAATTTGCGTCCAAAAAACAGAGTGACCGTTTCTCCCGTTTTTACCTGTAACTTCTCGGCAGAAAGTGCGGTCAAAATTACGCTCGTTTTATCCGGCAAGGAAAGTTCGGGTGGAATCAATGGATCGCCTTTCTCAGTTGGAATTAACTCGACATTATTGAGAAAACGTTGATTGTCTTTACGCAAATCGCCCTGCATATTTAGCGAACGGGTTAACGGAATCACAAATT
The DNA here is from genome assembly GCA_905373425.1 of uncultured Mesocricetibacter sp. Classification (GTDB taxonomy): domain Bacteria; phylum Pseudomonadota; class Gammaproteobacteria; order Enterobacterales; family Pasteurellaceae; genus CAJPST01. The sequence goes on along the minus strand of CAJPST010000195.1, from coordinate 1,906 downwards.
GCACGCTATCATGTTGTTGCAAACGAGTAAACCACGCTTTATCCAACACTTTATTGCTTTGCATTCCGTTGATTTTAATTTCTAAATTTTGCGGATCATTTAATAGCTGATTCTGTAGCTGCGATACAACACCATATTTCAAACTAAATAACAATAATAAAGGGGCTATTACCGCCACCAACGCGGCAATTACAAAAAATGATACTTTGCGATCATAAACTAAATCACGCAAGGCAAATTTTGCCAATAATTTCAAACGCATTCTATTCTTCCTGACGACTGAAAACAGCGCGTTGCGGCATCAATTCAGCACAAATTGACGGTATTTTACGTACCTGTGCCAACGTCCAATCGTGAGTAACTATCAACGCCGACAAATTATTTTGGCGTACTAAATCGACGATAATATCAAATAATTTTTCTGCATTATGCGGATCTAGCGCAGCAGTAGGTTCGTCTGCCAACAACACGGCAGGGTGATGGGCAATGGAACGAATAAATGAGACACGCTGCCGCTCACCGATGGAAAGCTGTTTGGGATAATGGTTTAACAAATGCTCGATATTTAGCTGCTCAATAATCTGTGCCAACCAACTTTCATCCGCCTTTTTGCCTAGAATATCACATGATAAACGAATGTTTTGTTGCACGGTTAAATAAGGCAGCAAGCCGCCTGTTTGCAACATAAAACCAAAATATTCCGCTCGAAGTCTCGCTAATGTCGATGCCTGATTCAATACTTCTGTTGTAATATCGCGCTGTTCTTCCCCGCTGCCTAACCGATAACAATCCAAACCGTCAGGTTTGAGGATCAAGCCTAACATTTCCAACAAAGTACTCTTACCGGAACCGCTTGCTCCGCGTATCGCTACCACTTCACCGGCTTGCAAAGACAGCTTAGGAAGTGATATCTCGAAAATCCCGCGCCGGATATGAAGATTGTTGATATATAGCATTATTTTTCTATTCTATCGTGGTTCAAGGCAAAGCTTCCAAGGATACTGGATAGACGTTATCTTTCGGATCGCTGCCTTCACTCAGAGATATCCAACGGTCAACATCAGCGTTATAGGTTTGGTAAAGGCGCAGTTTTTTCTGTAAATCGATGATAAACTTCTCTTGTTGTTGCCCGCCCATACTTTTCCATGCATCTTCATCAATACCTGTAACTTGGCTTTTATACGGAATACCGTCAAGATATTCGCCAAGTAAGCCGAGTTCGGCAATTTTAGTGGAGGTACCTTGTTTAATTTTACTCGGATCCTGCCCCATTGCCGCCGCGACGGAACGTAGCTGTTTAAACATATCGTCAGGTGAAATTAGGCCGCTATTGGCAGCATCGGAGATTTTCTTCACAACATCACTCAAGTCACTAAGTTGCGCTTTGGTCAGCAATACGCGCACTTCGGCAGTCGGGATATTACTTTTTACAAAATCACGATCGCTAATCCAAGCTTTAAAGACTGGAGGAGCAGCCTGCCCATTAGTACGCCCTAAATAAGCAAGTCGCATTGCTTTACCGAGCAAGGCTGCATCTTGCTCAATTTCATTTTCTTTACTTGGTTCGGCTTTAGTTTTCGGTTCTTCTTTCGCACTAAGCGAACTACCTGCCGCCATTTCACCTTTGTAAGCCAATTTCACCTGTGAAGTCAAAGCATCAGCCAGCGTGCTGACTTTACTGCCGAACTCATTGACATCCCCCGCATTAACGGGATAGTAAAGTGCCTTATTGAGATAGTTGTTAAATGCCAATTCATTATATTGCCCTGCGGCTTGCTCGTGGTTATCTTTGCCCGTTTTGGTTTTCAAATGCAACGTGTAAATCGCTACACCTTTGTGTTGTGCTTCCAGCCGTAGTTGCTGCGCTCCCATTCCGGTAGTGGAAATCGGATTATTGCCGTCAATC
>CAJPST010000194.1 GCA_905373425.1 uncultured Mesocricetibacter sp. | reverse complement strand
TTCATCTACTATGCCGCATAAGCGTAATCCCGCCGCACTAGAAGGCTTGGCAAGCTTGACTGCACCTTTATTTAAAAGCGTAGCACTAATTCATGAATCCATGAAAGTAGAACATGAACGCGATGCGATGAGTTGGCGAGCTGAATGGATTGCCTTGCCGGAAATAAATTTATATGTTTCCGCGCAGTTACAGCTGGCATTGAGCGTATTACGCGGAATGAAAGTTAATGAAAAACAAATGGCTCTTAATTTGGAATTGCAAAACGGTTTACTGCTCTCCGAAAAAATAATGTTTGAGCTGGGTAAACGCTTAGGCAAACAAACCGCACATTCTTTAGTTTATCAATGCTCAATGCAGGCATTTGAACAAAATAAACACTTTAAAGAAGCTCTAATGCAAAATGAAGAACTAGCCAAATACCTTTCTGCACAGGAACTCGAAAAATGGCTTAATCCGCAAAATTATTTGGGAAATGCCCCCGAAAAAGTAGATGCCGTGATCCAATATGCCGAAGATTCAGGCTTGCTTGATTAGGAAATAATATGTTAATTCGGGAAATTACAACGACGGATAAATCGGCTTATCAAGCTCTAGTACACAATGCTTATCAATCAGTACTGGATTTGGGAATTCATTTTGCGGCTGCAACGGCTGATTTGGACTTAATTGAAACCCATATAAAAACTAATTTAGTTTACGGTTTATTTATTGAACATAACTTAGTTTGTTCGCTCAGTTTGCGCTTACCTTGGGGAAATAATCCCGGACCTTACGGCGTCCCGCACATAGGTTGGTTTGCTACGGATCCCGCTTATAAAAAGCAAGGATTAGCCACTAAATTACTGAATTGGGTAGAAAAAAATATCCTGCTAGAACAATTAAAAACGCCTTTTGTCACACTAGGAACCGCCGCCAATCATCCTTGGCTTACCGATTTCTATACAAAACAGGGATTTACAGAAATCGGACGGGCGGATTTAAGCGACGATCACACTACGATTTATTATCGAAAAGTGTTAAATCCCGAATTATTTGGACTTTGGCAAAAATATAATCCGAACAAAAATCTCATGACAACTTAATTAGAGGAGCAACTATGTCTATTAAAACTCTGAAAATTTCGACCGCACTTTTAGCGACGATCACGTTATTTGGCTGTGATAACGGCGGGAAATCCGACACCGCTATTACTGCACAGCCGGAAAATAAAATCTTACGTATAGGTAGCACCGGACAAAGTTATCCTAACGGATTTAAGCAAGACGGTAAATTAGTCGGCTTTGATGTGGAAACGACAGAAGCTATTGCAAAGGAACTGGGCTATACGGTGGAATGGACCACGGCTGAATTTGCCGGGTTAATGGGGCAACTTGATGCGGGTCGTTTAGACACGGTAGCCAACGCTGTAGCCATTACCGAAGCGCGTAAAGCGAAATATGACTTTACTCAGCCTTACAGTTATTACGGCAGCCAAATAGTCACCCATAGCGATAACACCTCAATTAATACTTTTGCCGATTTACACGGAAAAACTATTTCCGGTGTATTAGGTTCTAACCATATTAAAAACCTAGAACGGCAATTCCCCAATAAGGAGGTGAACGTCAAAACTTATGAAACTCGCGATGGAGCCATGAAGGATCTGGAATTCAAACGTGTGGACGGCTACATCAACTCCAAACCAATTTTACTGGCGGAAATCAAGAGAGGCAATTTGCCGTTTAAATTGGTGGATAAACCATTGGTTATTGAAGCCGTTGGGTATGCTTTTGCCCGTAATGAAAAAGGGCAAAAACTGCGTACTGAATTTGATCAAGCACTTACTAAATTAAAACAAGACGGTACGATTAAGGCTCTGTCTGAAAAATACTACGGTGCGGATATTACCGTGCCGGAACAATAAAGTTCTTACTTTCCATTTTCATCCGAACAGAGCATAGAAATATTGGCTCTGTTCGTTCGGGAATATCTTATGAATTTTGATCTCAGCTATTTTTTAAGCGTTTTTCCTGAAATTATCGGTTATCTCCCTACCACTTTATTGATTTCCGTTGTTTCTATCTTTTTCGCTGTTCTTTTCGGATTAGCCGTGGCGTTGATCCGAGTTCGCAGAGTTCTAGTGGTTGATCAACTGCTAGCACTCTATATTTCATTATTTCGCAGTATGCCCTCTGTGGTTTTGCTGTTTTTGGTATATTACGGCTCACCGCAAATTATCCCTGCAATGGTCAACATGCCTGCTATTAGCGCTGCTATTATTTGCTTCACCTTAAAATATTCCGCTTATTTAGCCGAAATCTTCCGTGCCGGTTTGGAATCTGTCGAACACGGTCAACGCGAAGCAGGCAGCGCTGTAGGACTGAGCCCATTCAAAATCTATCGTCATATTATCCTGCCGCAAGCTTTTGTTAATGCCCTGCCGGGAACAGGTAATATGTTTATCTCCTTGTTGAAAGATTCCTCCGTCGCCTTTTTTGTCGGCGTACCGGAATTATTGGCGGCAGGCAAATTACTTACGGTGGAATCCTATAAATTTTTCGAAACCTATTTAGCAGTCGGCTTAATTTATTGGATTCTGGTTATTTTATATTCATGGGCACAGAAAGCCTTAGAAAATAAACTGAGCATACCTTATAAACGCTGAGGGTAATAATGATGACAAATATGATTAAGGTGGAAAAACTGTCAAAAGCCTTTGGGGCCAATGTAGTATTAAAGAATATTGATCTGGTTATTAAAGAAGGCGAGGTTGTAGCAGTTATAGGCCCGTCCGGTTCAGGAAAATCCACATTATTACGCTGTCTGAATATGTTGGAAAAACCGAATAGCGGAAAAATTACTATTGCTAATATCACATTGAATGCTGAAAAATACAGCCACAAGGAAGAAATGGCCTTGCGTAATCAATCTGCAATGGTATTTCAAGCGTATAATTTATTCAAAAATAAGACCGCACTTGAAAATATCACGTTAGCTCCCATCGTCAACCACCAATTAAGCACATCTGAAGCCAATGAGCTAGGACTGGCATTATTAAAACAAGTGGGGTTATTGCCGCAGGCCAATCAATATCCGATAACCCTCTCAGGCGGACAACAACAACGCGTCGCAATCGCTCGAGCATTAGCAGTAAAACCGAAAGTGCTACTGTTTGACGAACCTACATCTGCTTTGGATCCCGAACGGGTTAATGAAGTTTTGCAAGTCATTCAACAACTTGCTAAACAAAAGAT
>CAJPST010000193.1 GCA_905373425.1 uncultured Mesocricetibacter sp. | reverse complement strand
TGTCAATAAATTTGGAATTAAAGAAAGAATGAACTTATACAACATCAAACACCCCGAAGAACAAGTTAATTTTGCCCAAGCGGTGCGCCAAGGGTTAGGCAAAGACCAAGGGTTATTTTTCCCGGAAAATATACCGCACTTGGATAATATCCATGAATTACTGGCATTGCCTTTAGTGGAACGTAGTCAAAAAATCTTAAGTGCACTTATCGGTGAAGAAATTCCTCAGGAAAAATTGCATCAAATGGTTAGTAATGCTTTCACTTTTCCAGCTCCTGTAGTCAAAGTGGAAGATGGTGTATATGCGCTGGAACTGTTCCACGGTCCGACATTGGCATTTAAAGATTTCGGCGGACGTTTTATGGCACAAGCTTTGGCGACGGTACGTGGCGATGGCAAAATCACTATCTTGACCGCCACTTCCGGCGATACCGGTGCAGCAGTGGCACACGCATTCTATGGTTTAGAGAATATTGAGGTAGTAATTTTATATCCGAAAGGCAAAATCAGCCCGCTACAGGAAAAGTTATTCTGTACATTAGGCGGTAATATCCGCACCGTAGCAATAAATGCTGATTTTGACGCGTGCCAAGCGTTGGTTAAACAAGCCTTTGATGATGAAGAGTTACGTACCGCTATCGGCTTAAATTCGGCTAACTCTATCAATATTAGCCGTCTGTTAGCACAGGTCTGTTACTATTTTGAGGCTGCTGCACAATTGCCGCAAGCGGAACGTGAGAATTTAGTTGTGTCTGTACCAAGTGGTAATTTTGGTAATCTTACAGCGGGATTGATTGCAAAAACATTAGGTTTGCCGATTAAGCGCTTTATCGCTTCCACAAATGCCAACGACACTGTGCCTCGTTATCTGCGCTCCGGCAAATGGGAACCGAATGCTACCGTTGCCACATTGTCGAATGCTATGGATGTCAGTCGTCCAAATAACTGGCCGCGAGTGGAGGAGCTTTTCAAACGCAATGGTTGGAATTTAAAAGATCTAGCTTCAGCCGGTTTAAACGATACAGAAACTGAAGCAGCATTAAAAGCCCAATATGCCAAAGGTTATTTATGTGAGCCGCATGGTGCAATTGCTTATCAAGTGTTAAAAGACGAGCTACAGGCTGGTGAAACAGGCTTATTCCTGTGTACCGCTCACCCCGCCAAATTTAAAGAAAGTGTTGAACGCATTCTTAATATCGAATTGCCGTTGCCTGAAGCTTTAGATAAGCACAACAAGCTGCCATTGTTATCCGATGAAATGGAAAACGACTTCGCAACATTAAGAGCGTACCTGTTGAGAAACTGATAAAAGTGCGGTGCGATTTTTGAGAGAAATCGCACCGTTTTTTTAGAGAGAAGAATTTAAATGAAAATATAACTAGTATATTTTCTGTTTTTAATCAGTATTTATAAAATCGCAACACTATTACTGGAAAAGATGGAATATTTAAAAAATCGAGTGAAATTAAACAGTAGTATCAGTGATATTAACGAAGGTTTCTTAGCGCCTATTGTGATTCGATAGTAAGGAGCAGTAGGTTTTGGTAAGTTTTATATTATGACAACGAAAAAACTAGCATAATTTGATTGAGCTATACTTAATTAATTGATGAGAAAAGAAAAGTAAATGATTAAAGTCTATGGAATTAAAAATTGCGATACGGTGAAAAAAGCTTTGAAGTGGTTGGCAGAACACAACATTGAACACCAATTGCATGATTATCGCTCTGATGGCTTGAATGAGGATTTTTTAATAAAGGCAGAGCAACAATTCGGTTGGGATAATTTATTAAACCGTCGTAGCACAGCATGGCGTAATCTTGATGAACAAGTGAAAAAAATGTTGGAAAAACCGACCGCATTTTCTGTGTTAACTACGTATCCTACTTTGATTAAGCGTCCGATTATTTTACAAGATGGCATTGCGCTGATTGGATTTAATGACAAGCTATATGAACAGGCATTTAGCTAACCTTTCCTCCTGATTTTGATGATGATTATTCTCGCAATTCATTATTATTTTAAGAGAATAATCATAGTTTATTTCTAAATTTCCTGTGCGCAAAGAAAGTTAAAGAAGTGTAAAATTATGTAATAACCGTTGTCTGTGTGAGCAAAAATTGTAATACTGCCTATAGAGCTTAATGTGAGCTTGGGTGCATTGGAGTATTAATGTGCTTAATTTTGTGAAACGCCGTGGCGTTTGAAGTTGGTTTGAAAGTGAATGTGTTTAGTTGATGTAAAACTTTATTGCTATCCGGCATTCTAAGGACAATACAATGGATGAATTAATTATAGAACTGCGGCTTATTGCCCCCTATGCTTTGGCTGTCAGTGTTGCTTTGTTGTGTATATTGGTGATAGTTGCACTGGTGAAAAAAATTCGTGAAAGACGCAGACTAAAAATGCAAGAGCAAAAGAGACAGAATAATTTTATTTACCATCGATTATTGGAACCGACAGATTTGGATGATAAAGTTCGTTAATTTTGGAATAGTCATAAATGTCCCTCCTTTTTAACGGAATGAAAGGTGTGTATTACAAATACATGCCTTTTTTATTTGACCTAATAGTGCGATGGGGTTTGTGACTTCTGTTCAGGAACGAAAATCATAAATTATTCCTTAATATTCAAATTCTAACAAATTTCTGATAAATTATACCGCACTTTATTCTTCAAAATGTTGTGCTCGAAAATCGGCGTTACCCTTTATGAAAGAGAGTATTATTAATTTAGCTTGTGATTTAATTCGTCGTCCTTCTGTCAGCCCTGAAGACTTAGGTTGCCAGCAAGTGATTGCGGAGCGTTTACAAAAATTAGGATTTAGTATTGAGTGGATGCCGTTTAACGAAACATTAAATTTGTGGGCAAAGCACGGTTCAACGGAGCCCGTAGTAGCATTCGCAGGGCATACGGATGTTGTGCCGGCAGGTGATGAAACTCAGTGGACGTATCCACCATTTTCGGCGGAAATTGCGAGCGATATGCTATACGGACGTGGAGCAGCGGATATGAAAGGGTCGCTGGCGGCAATGGTGGTTGCGGCGGAAGAATATGTAAAAATGAATCCTAATCATGTCGGAACCATTGCATTGTTGATTACTTCTGATGAAGAAGCTACGGCAAAAGACGGTACCGTGCGGGTAGTCGAAACATTAATGGCGCGCGGTGAGAAAATTGACTATTGTTTAGTTGGTGAGCCTTCAAGTGCGGTGACTTTGGGAGATGTTTTGAAAAACGGACGGCGCGGTTCGCTAACCGGTGATTTATATATTGAAGGTATTCAAGGACATGTTGCTTATCCTCAT
>CAJPST010000192.1 GCA_905373425.1 uncultured Mesocricetibacter sp. | reverse complement strand
CCACAAGTCATAGAATGTCATTTGATGGCGGGAGATTATGATTTTATCCTAAAACTACAAGTTGCCGATTTAGAAGAGTTTTATCACTGTAAAAAGAAATATCTGACCAAAGAATTGGGCATTAAAAATATCAAATCGGAAATAATTCTAAAAACAGTGAAAAACATCACTGAGTTGCCCTTATAATCTTAGGTGAAAAAATAACTGAAAAAGTGGCCGCACTTTTCGGATAAAAGTCCCCAAGTGCGGTCTATTTCTATCCTGAAATTAGCCTTTTAATTGTGGCAATGCGATATCTTTACTCACTGCTAACAATCCGGAATTTGAGTAAATCCCCAATTTGTCACGGGTATCCACAATATCCAAATTGCGCATTGTAAGCTGACCAATACGATCGATAGGATCGAACGGGGCATTTTCTATTTTCTCCATACTCAATCGTTCAGGATGGTATGTCATATTCGGTGATGAGGTATTCAATAATGAATAATCGTTACCTCGACGTAACTCCAATACAACCTCGCCGGTTACCACTTTCGCCACCCAACGTTGAGCGGTTTCACGCAACATCAATGCTTGAGGATCAAACCAACGACCTTGATATAACAGACGACCTAAACGCAAGCCATTGATACGGTATTGTTCAATTGTGTCTTCATTGTGAATAGCCGTGACTAAACGCTCGTAAGCGATGTGCAATAACGCCATCCCCGGAGCTTCGTAAATTCCACGTGATTTAGCCTCAATGATACGGTTTTCGATTTGATCGGACATACCTAAGCCGTGACGACCACCGATTTTGTTGGCCTCGAGGAATAAATCGACTGCGTTAGAAAAGGTTTTTCCATTTAATGCCACCGGAACACCTTCTTCAAAACGAACTGTTACTTCTTCAGGAAGTACTTCGACATCATTTCTCCAGAACGCTACGCCCATTATCGGATTAACAATGCGCATCCCGCGACTTAAAAACTCTAAATCTTTCGCTTCGTGAGTTGCACCAAGCATATTTGAATCGGTAGAATAGGCTTTTTCTACCGACATTTTGTATTCAAAGCCATTTTCAATCAAGAATTGAGACATTTCATGTCGGCCACCCAATTCATCAATAAATTGTTGATCCAACCACGGTTTATAAATTTTCAAATTCGGGTTGGTAAGTAAACCGTAACGATAGAAACGTTCAATATCATTTCCTTTAAAAGTCGAACCGTCCCCCCAAATATTGACGCCGTCTTCTTTCATTGCAGAAACCAACATAGTTCCGGTCACAGCGCGACCCAATGGGGTGGTATTAAAATAAGTTGCTCCGCCGGTTGAAATATGAAACGCGCCGGATTGAATGGCGGCGATCCCTTCATGTGCAAGCTGGGTTCGACAGTCGATTAAACGGGCGTTTTCTGCGCCATATTCCATTGCTTTGCGCGGAATGGCATTGTAATCATCTTCATCCGGCTGCCCCAAATTTGCCGTATAAGCATAAGGCACAGCCCCCTTCTGACGCATCCAAAGCAATGCTGCGCTAGTATCCAATCCGCCGGAGAAGGCGATACCGACTTTTTGTCCTTGAGGTAAATGTTGTAGAATGGTGTTTGACATACTAATTCCTATTTGAAGTGTTTGGATTGGTTATAATGCGCTTTATTATCAATTAAAACGGGCTAATTTTCAACCGCACTTTAATAGCCTCGAAACAAGTATGACCGCTTGCATCATCGGTTTTCATGAAAATATTAGTTCTTCATTAGTTAAATGCATCATATTTTTTGCTTGCAGATTATAGTTCTCCACCACTCCCCTAATCACAACTTTATGCTGTCAAATTCATTTCCCTCCTTCGCTTAGACTTAAGATTCAGCTTGTTATTGGCGAATATCTTACTATCTCCTGATTTGAGTTCCATACAAATGAGACCTTATTTCAAGATGCTAATGCTAGTTTTTGTTTTAAATTTAAGCAGTAAACATAAAACAGCACACTTGTTGAATAAAATCAATTATCATTTACTGTAAAAATGTTATGATATAGTACTTTCATTAAAGTGATTTTTAAGGACAAATACGCGTTATGATGATTGATAAACGGCTGATAAACACAGTCGCGGATAGCAAGAAATGGATTGCTATTAATGTATTATGGAACTGGGTCGCTTTGATTGGCGGAATTATAAGTGCGGTGGTATTTGCCATTTGTTTGCAATGGGCGTTTGAGCGCACACTTACGCTACAAAGTGCGGTCATTTTTACCGTCATTTTGGTTGCTTGTCTGGCGTTGCGTGCTTGGGCGGGCAAAATGGCGGTGAAAGCTTCCTATAAAGCGAGTACGCAAGTGAAACATAAATTGCGTACGCTGATTTATCAAAAATTATCTTCCATGCCGCTGAATCAGGTTAACCAACAATCTACCTCTTCTGTGATCCAAGTGGCATCTGAAGGGGTGGAACAACTGGAAATTTATTTCGGCCGTTATCTTCCACAGTTGTTTTATAGTTTGCTTGCACCGCTCACATTGTTTGTTTTCCTGGTCTTTTTTAACGCACCGACCTCATTAATTCTTTTGGTTTGCGTGCCATTAATTCCAATGTCCATCATTGCGGTAAATAAAATCGCAAAACGTTTGTTGGCGAAATATTGGTCTATTTATGTAGGTTTAGGCAGCAGCTTTTTGGATAACCTACAAGGCTTGATCACCTTAAAAATCTATCAAGATGACGACTACAAAGCCAAACAAATGGATATCGAAGCGGAGAATTTTCGTACCATCACCATGAAAGTGCTGACCATGCAGCTGAACTCCGTTTCTTTAATGGATTTATTGGCTTACGGCGGTGCGGCGTTGGGAATTTTGACGGCGCTTTTACAATACCAAGACGGTAATTTAAGTATTTTTGGTGTCATTTTATTCATTTTACTTTCTTCCGAATTTTTCATTCCGTTACGCTTGCTCGGCTCTTTCTTCCACGTGGCGATGAACGGCAAGGCGGCTTCAGAAAAAATCTTTACGCTGTTAGATACCCTGGTAGAAGAAAACAAAAGTGCGGTGGATTTTCCGGCTAAAAATGAAGTCAGCGTGCAAATTAAGGATTTACATTTTGCCTATTCTGCAGAAAAACCGGCTATTAACGGATTAAACCTTGATATTCAACCGAAGCAATTAACGGTTTTTGTGGGTAAAAGCGGTTGTGGTAAATCCACGCTGGTTTCCTTGCTCATGGGTTTTTACCAAGCGCAGCAAGGGGAAATTTTATTTAATGGTGTCGATATTAAACAAATTAACCGTCATTCCTTATATCGCCATGTTTCGTTGGTGAGCCACAGCAGTTACATTTTCAAAGGCAGTCTCAGAGAAAATATGTTGATGGCATTGTCCGATGCTTCTGATGACGCCATTTAT
>CAJPST010000191.1 GCA_905373425.1 uncultured Mesocricetibacter sp. | reverse complement strand
GGCTTCGGCCATGCGTGTATTTTTTACGATTACGTTGCCGCTTTCTTTCCCCGGTATTTTGTCTGGCTTGATTCTCGGTTTTGCCCGTTCTCTCGGAGAATTTGGCGCGACTGTTACTTTCGTTTCCAATATCCCCGGCGTTACCCGTACCATTCCGCTGGCGATGTATTCCTTTATTGAAACGCCGAATGCAGAAACCGCAACCGCCCGCCTTTGTGTGATCGCTATTGCGATTTCATTAATATCCTTAATTCTTTCTGAACAATTAGCGCGGCGAATGCAAAAAAAATTGGGGCAAAACTATGCTGAAAATTAATTTAATTAAACGCCTCGGAAAGCTGGATTTACAAGCGAGTTTACAATTACCGAACGACGGTATTACAGTGTTGTTCGGGCTGTCGGGTTCGGGAAAATCTTCATTAATTAATTTGATCAGCGGTTTGCTTACGCCTGATCATGGAAACGTACAAATAAACGACCGCACTTTGTTGGATACGGAGCGAGGAATTAATGTACCACCACATAAACGACAGATTGGCTATGTGTTTCAGGACGCGCGCTTGTTTCCTCATTATCGGGTGAAAGGCAATTTACGTTATGGAATAAAGCATGATGATCCTGCCGAATTTGATCGTGTTGTGCAATTATTGGGGATTGAGCATTTGCTGAAACGCTATCCGCTGACATTGTCAGGCGGGGAAAAACAACGTGTTGCGATTGGACGCGCACTGTTAAGCCAGCCTGAGATCTTATTAATGGACGAACCTTTGTCCGCATTGGATTTACCACGTAAGCGCGAGTTGTTGACCTATTTAGAAAATTTGACCGCGCAAATTCGGATTCCGATTTTGTATGTGACTCACAGTGTGGATGAATTAGTTCGTCTCGCCGATCGAGTTGTGCTGTTTGAAAGTGGAAAAACTAAACTATTTAATAATTTGGATGAATTCCTTAATAGTACTGAATTTACTCCTTGGCAAGCGGAGTATGACAGCAACTTAGTCCGTTGATAATCGGACAATCCTGAGAATCGTCTCCCGGGCATTGCGAAGCCAAATTCATTAATTGTTGCTTCATTAGTTGGAGTTTTTCAATTTGAGCCTCAATGTCTGCGATTTTAGCCAATGTTTTTTCTTTTACATCTGCACTGCGACGATGGGGATTCTTATATAATTCAAGTAATTCTTTGCACTCAGGTAACGAAAAACCTACTGTTCTGGCTTGATGTAGCAAGGTTAGTTCGGCGACATGTGTTTGAGTGTATTGCCGATAGCCGTTAGCAGAACGTGTCGGTGGCGTGATAAGGCCTTTTTCCTCATAATAACGACTGGATTTTGGAGTGAGGGAGGTCTGTGTGGCTATTTGGGTGATGTTCATTGTTTCTTCTCCGTTAATTTCTCGTTAGGTTTTTTAGCTTGTCGCCTTAATTTTAATCTTTTCTTTGTTACCTTTGTTTCATCAAAGAAAAGTTCTGTCACTAGCAGCGACTCTAATTTAAATAACTAAACTTTACTCTTGACCTTTCCCTTAGGTCAAGGTTTATCTTATACCAATCAAAAATGGAGGAAAATGACATGACGACAATAGTCCTTGCGCTCACGGAGCTTTCATGCGGGCATTGCATAAAAAACGTAAAGCAAACCTTAGAAAAATTAGATGGTGTGGAAAATGCGGAGGTGACGCTTAATTTTGCTAAAATTAACAGCGACTTACCCCCGCAAGCGCTAATTGATGCCATTACAAAAGCCGGTTACGGTGCGCAGGTTGCACAGCCGAATTTGGTGCTGTCGCTTGGTGGTTTGGCTTGTGGGCACTGCGTGAAAAGTGTTGAGAATGCACTAAGTGCGGTGGAAAATCTCGACGTTTTTGAAGTTGATAAAACTGAGGCGAAAATTTACGGTACGGCGCAGGCTCAAGCAGTGATTGACGCCATTGTTGCTGCCGGCTATGAGGCCGTTTTGCATACGGAGAATACGGCAAGCCCAAAATCTGATCTACCGCCCGCTTCACAAAAAGTGATAAATCCTGATCCTGTTGCGGTAGAGAATAAAGAGGAACAGGTCATGTTGCTATTGCAAGGAATGAGTTGTGCCGCTTGTGTGTTGAAAGTACAGCGCGCGTTGGAAGCTGTTCCGGCAGTGATGGCGGCTCAGGTGAATTTGGCGGAAAGCACGGCAATAGTGTTTGGGCATGCCGAACCGCAGGCGCTGATTAAAGCTGTGGAAAATGCAGGCTACGGAGCAGAACTGATCGAAGACGAACAAATACGACGAGAAAAGCAACAAACTCAAGTAAAAAAAGAGATCCTGCAACGCCAATGGCAGGCGGTTGTTGCGCTGATTATCGGTTTCGGTTTAATGCTGTGGGGATTGCTCGGCGGCACAATGGAGGTCAATGCTGCTAATCAATCGAATTGGATGTTAGTCGGTTTAATCACGCTGGCAGTTATCGCCTTAACCGGCGGGCATTTCTATCAAAGAGCGGTCAAAAATTTAGTTAAAAAAACGGCAACTATGGATACGCTGGTGGCTCTTGGCACGGGAGTAGCGTGGTTGTATTCCATGTTGGTCGTGTTAAAACCGGAGTTTTTTCCACAAAATTCACGTCATCTATATTTTGAAAGCAGTGCGATGATTATCGGTCTGATTAATGTGGGGAAAATGTTGGAAGCCAAGGCAAAACAGCAATCGTCACAGGCATTGGAACGGCTACTGGATTTAACGCCGAAAACTGCGCGAATAGTCGATGAACAAGGTGAGCGTGATATCCCGTTGGCGCAGGTTCGTCAAGGAATGATTTTGCGTCTGCAAACCGGCGAACGAGTTGGTGTGGATGGGATTGTGACGCAAGGTGAAGTCTGGGTTGATGAAAGTATGCTGACAGGTGAAGCCATTCCTGTATCAAAGAAAATTAGTGACAGGGTGAGTGCCGGAACCTTGGTAACAGACGGTACATCGTTATTCCGAGCTGAACAAATCGGTAACCAAACCACATTGGCAAACATTGTTCGATTAGTACGTCGAGCGCAGAGCAGTAAGCCTCAGATTGGGCTATTGGCGGATAAAATCGCGGCCATATTTGTTCCGGTAGTAATTGTGATCGCGTTGCTTGCCGCATTGATCTGGTATGTAGCCACTGATGAAATCTCTTATTCTTTCGTTGTATTGACCACGGTGTTAATTATCGCTTGTCCGTGTGCATTAGGATTGGCGACCCCAATGTCGATTATTGCGGGAACTGGACGGGCGGCCGAGCTAGGCGTGCTGGTACGTGATGCGGATGCGCTACAAAAAGCCGCAACGGCTGACACTATTGTATTCGATAAAACCGGTACGCTGACTAAAGGTGAACCGAAAGTAACGGCAGTTTATACCTTTAACGGCGTATCGGAACAAAGTGCGGTCAGT
>CAJPST010000190.1 GCA_905373425.1 uncultured Mesocricetibacter sp. | reverse complement strand
GTAAAAACCAACCGCTCTTTATGACCGAAAAAGATGCGGTCAAGTGCGTAGCATTTGCCCAACCAAATTGGTGGTATGTGCCGGTAGAAGCTGAAATTATAGGTGATAAGGTTACTTCTTTATTAGATCGAATAAGCGAGATGAAAAAATGAACGGAAGATTATTGGAAATTGTTGCCTGTCCAATGTGTCATGGGCGATTAGATTATGACAAAGCCAATGAACGGTTGCTGTGCAAATTTGATCAAGTGGCTTATCCAATTAAACAAGGTATTCCCGTCTTATTAGCGGAGCAGGCGGTTGCGTTAACCGCTTTACCGGAACAACAGTCAGCAGAAAAAGGACAAATTAATGACAGCATTTAGCGTAATTATTCCTGCACGTTACGCTTCCACACGCCTTCCCGGCAAGCCATTGGCAGATATTGCGGGTAAGCCGATGATTCAGCACGTTTGGGAGAGGGCGCAGTTATCCGGAGCAAATCGAGTTATTGTGGCGACAGATAACCAAGAGGTTAGCGAAGCAGTAAAAAAATTCGGTGGCGAAGTTTGTATGACGTCTGAACGGCATAATTCGGGCACCGAACGTTTAGCCGAAGTAGTGGAGAAACTGTCTATTGCCAAAGATGAAATTATAGTTAATATTCAAGGTGATGAACCCTTGATTCCGCCGATTATCGTACAACAGGTTGCTCAAAATTTAGCAAAACATCAAGTTAATATGGCGACACTTGCAGTGAAAATTCACGAGGCGGAGGAGCTTTTCAATCCGAACGTAGTTAAAGTGCTAACTGATAAAAACGGCTATGTGTTGTATTTTTCCCGCGCGGTAATTCCTTGGGATCGTGATCAGTTTTCCTGTTTACAAAACTCACAACAAGACCGCGAATCCGTTTTGCGACAATTAAAACCGGTTGACGGTTATTTACGCCATATCGGCATTTATGCCTATCGCGCCGGTTTTATCAGACAATATGTGCAATGGCAGCCGACGATGTTAGAACAAATCGAAAGCTTAGAACAGTTGCGGGTGTTATGGCACGGGGAGCGTATCCATGTTGAAGAAGCGAAAGTAGCGCCTGCGGTAGGCGTGGATACCCCTGAAGATCTGGAAAAAGTGCGGTCAATTTTAGCGCAATAATTTGGTATAGCTTCTTATGTTTGATGCCAAAGCCTTTCTTGCTGATGTTAGCCACGAGCCCGGCGTTTATCGAATGTTCGACGATAAAGGCACAGTGATTTATGTCGGTAAAGCGAAGGATTTAAAAAAGCGCCTCTCCAGTTATTTTAGAACTCAACTGAACAGTAAAAAGACCGAGGCTTTGGTTGCATCCATTGCTCATATCGAAACCACAATTACAGCCTCGGAAACTGAAGCATTATTACTTGAACATAATTACATCAAAACCTATCAGCCGCGCTATAACGTATTGTTACGCGATGATAAATCATACCCCTATATTTTGTTAACCAAAGAGCGCCATCCACGCATTACCGCTTATCGTGGCAGTAAAAAGATTCAAGGGGAATATTTCGGACCTTATCCTCATGCCGGAGCAGTGCGCGATACGCTTTCCTTATTGCAAAAATTATTTCCGATTCGCCAATGTGAGAATTCAGTATATAAAAATCGCTCCCGTCCTTGTTTACAGCATCAAATCGGGCGTTGTAGCGCCCCTTGTGTTGCAGGTTATGTAAGCGATGAGGAATATAGTCAACAAGTGGAGTTTGCCCGTTTATTTTTGCAAGGGAAAGACAATCAAGTTCTTGAACATTTGATTCAAAAAATGGAACAAGCCAGCCGTGAATTGAATTTTGAACAGGCGGCACATTTACGTGATCAAATTCAAATGGTGCGCTCGGTCACGGAAAAACAATTTGTGTCTAACGAGCGGTTAGACGATATGGATATTATTTCTATCGCTTATCAACTTGGCATTGCTTGCGTACAGGTATTGTTTATTCGTCAAGGTAAAGTATTGGGTAACCGCAGTTATTTTCCGAAAGTGCCTATCAATACCGATTTGTCAGAATTAACGGAAACCTTTGTCGGACAGTTTTATTTGCAAGCGCATCAAGGTCGTACCATTCCGAATAGTATTATTGTTGATCATAAGCTGGATGAAAAAAAAGATTTAGAAACGTTATTGTCCGAACAGGCAGGGCGTAAAGTCAGTATTCAGGATAATGCCAAAGGCAGCAAAAGCAAATATTTGCAATTAGCGCAAGTGAATGCCAAAGCGGCACTAATCACCCAGCTCAAACAGGCTTCTTTAATGCAGGAGCGATATGAAGCATTACAGACATTATTAGGAATTGAAAAAATCGAACGAATGGAGTGTTTTGACATCAGCCACACCATGGGAGCGCAAACCATTGCTTCTTGTGTCGTGTTTAATCGAGACGGCCCATTAAAATCTGACTATCGCCGTTTTAATATTGAAGGCATCACCGGAGGTGATGATTATGCAGCGATGGAGCAGGCGTTGAAAAAACGTTTTGATCGTGATTTAGAAGAGGAAAAAATCCCCGATATTATTTTTATTGACGGTGGTAAAGGTCAATTAAACCGTGCTTTACAGGTTTTTCAGGAGTTAGATGTAAAATGGGATAAAAATCGACCGCACTTAATTGGGGTAGCAAAAGGCGTCGATCGTAAAGCAGGCTTGGAAACCTTAATTATCAGCAGACAGGAGCGTGAAATTAATCTGTCGCCTGACAATCTGGCATTACACTTAATTCAACATATTCGTGATGAAAGCCATAACCATGCCATTAGCGGGCATCGCAAAAAACGTCAGAAAGCGTTCACTCAAAGCGGTTTGGAAACAATTGAAGGCGTAGGGGCTAAACGCCGTCAAGCATTGTTAAAATACCTAGGTGGGATGCAAGGCGTGAAAAATGCCACCTTAGACGAAATTGCCTCAGTCCCGGGCATCTCAAAAGCGTTAGCGGAAAAAATCTTTGAAGCTTTAAAAAATTAGAGCTGTGATTTTTATAATGTGGCTCTTATTCATAAAGAGCGGTAAGAAAACCAATAGTTTTTGGTGTTTTTACAAAATAGCATTTTAAAAATATTAGAGATGATTTAAAATAACTCCAACTAACCGACAGCTGGTTCACCGCCTATGAAATTTAATATTCCAACTTTTCTGACTTTTTTCCGCGTGGTATTGATTCCATTCTTTATCATTGCATTTTATTTGCCATTTTCATGGTCGCCGTTTTTAACAACGCTGATTTTTTTTATTGCCTCGTTGACGGATTGGCTGGATGGTTACCTAGCGCGGAAATGGAAGCAAACCACTCGGTTTGGTGCCTTTTTAGATCCTGTAGCGGATAAGGTTATTGTTGTGGCAGCCCTTGTTTTGGTTGTTGAATATTATCATTCATGGTGGATTTCTATCCCTGCAATTATCATGATTTCAAGAGAAATTATCATTTCTGCTTTACGCGAATGGATGGCAGAAATCGGTAGCCGCACAACTGTTGCCGTGTCTTGGATGGGGAAATTT
>CAJPST010000189.1 GCA_905373425.1 uncultured Mesocricetibacter sp. | reverse complement strand
TTTTTTCTAAACTCTCTACCTTATTTTTAAGCGGAAACTCACCATATAATTGATGAGCCATATCCGGACATAATATTACTTTATCGGAGAAGTTTTTTAAAAGTTCTAATGTCGGTAAGTCTCGTGCAAATAAATGACAATCTTTGTGTGCAGAAAAAATCGCTGCTGACTTTTTCATTTCATCCTGATTAGAAAAATATCCTGTTTGCGGTAATAAAATAATACGATTATTCGGAAAATTTATTACTAATTCTTCTCTAAGTTTTTGTAGAAGAGGATATAGATCACCTAAATTTCCTCCACCATGACAAATAATGGTTGTGTTTTTAGTAATATTTTTTTTAACTTCATTAATATCAAAAGTTTGTAAGCAACGTCTTAATCGAATATTAATATTATATTCTTTAAAAAAAGCTTCTGTCCCAGCATAAATTAATAAATCCCCGACATTTAAATGCATTGGATAATCAAAATAAAATGCATCCTCTTTATTAATTAATTCAACTATTTTTCCCAATTCTTGTTTTAATGAAATTAAAATTTTATCCATCGCCAATATCTCCCTTATAATTTAGCAGGGCATTCTCTGTTGCAAATGCGAAAATGCCTAGCTAAAGTAATTTGAAGCGCATATCATATCACTTTGTAAATTCAACTCTCAAGCGGAATATTTGACATTTTCCGGAACGCTAAGTTCATGTTAAACATTGATTTTGATTTGAGAATTATGAATAATACGGAAACATAAAACATACAATCGGTACAAAGGAGTAATTATGTATGAGTTGACTAAGCTGATTACCGCAATTATCATGCCTCCATTTAATATTCTGATTTTATTTGTTTTTTCATTGTTTGCTTTCATTTTAGGCTGCAAAAAAGCAGGCTTCTTCAGTGGTCTGATTAGCATTGGTTTATTATATGTTGTAAGCATTCCATACACCGCACAAAAACTGAGCGATAGTTTAACGATTGAAGATAATCTCACCATTGAGGATTATAAAACTGCACAAGCTATCGTTGTGTTAGGCGGTGGTCTGCGTGACAGCAAAGAACTTTTCGGTGCTCTTGCTGTGCCACAGATCCCTTTGGAAAGAATGCGTTATGCAGCTTATTTGCATAAAAAAACCGAACTGCCCTTATTGATTTCAGGAGCAAGCCCAAATGGTAATTCAGAAGCGAAAGTAATGGCTGATGAATTTCAGGAATTTTTTAATACTCCCGTAAAATGGCTAGAGGAAAAATCTACCACTACCAAAGAAAATGCACTGTTATCGGCACAGTTATTGGAAAAAGAACAGATAAAACGTATTATTCTAGTAACAAATCAATGGCATATGCAACGTGCAAAATTATTATTTGAGCGTCAAGGGTTTGAAGTTTTACCTGCTAGTGTGGGTGCCGGAATCACACCTGCTAATTATGGGCTTAACCTAATGCATTTTATCCCACAGGCGGGAGCGATTGCCGCCAATATGCAGCTGTTGAAAGAATGGGCCGGTTATTTGAAAGAGAAGTAAAAAAATCAGGCTATAAACCTAATCAGGCCAGCTACAGCCAAAAGTGCGGTAACTTTTTTCTGAGTTTTTCAAAACATCATAAAAACCTACCGCACTTTTATTTCTACCTAACTCAATTCAAAGCGTACTCTCAAGCCATTCGGCTCGCCATGGAGTTTAGCCACATTCTCTAACTCAACCTTGTAATGATGCAATTCCGCAATACGTCGTACAATAGAAAGACCTAAACCGCTCCCTTTCTCATTTTGCCCTGCCGGTCTATAAAAACGTTGCCCAAGTTTTGCTAAATCTTCTTCAGTAACACCGCCGCCATCATCTTCTACAACGATACTGTTTTTCATCAACGTTACTTTAATTAAACTGCCCTCAGGGCAATAGCGAATAGCATTATCAATCACATTACGTACCATCAAACACAGCAATAACGGTTGCCCTTGTCGTACCCGTGGAATATCAAGTTGGTTATATTCAATTTCCATTTTTCGTTTTTGGGCATTGAAATATAATTCACCAATAACGGAAGGAAGTAATTTATCCCAATGAATTTCTTCCGCATTTTCTAACTGCTTAAGCGAATCCAAACGTGACAAGGTTAATAATTGTTCGATTAATTGAGTAGCCCGATCAATGCCCAACGTGAGATTTCTCAATGCCTCTGTACGCATACTCGGATCATCATCCGCCATTTGTGCCAATTCAGTTTGAATGCGCAATGCAGCGAGCGGACTGCGTAATTCATGTGCCGCATCGGATGTAAATCGGCGTTCTCGCAATAACATCATTGAAGTGCGGTTAAAAAATTCGTTTAAATTCTGAACTAAAGGTAGAATCTCGCTTGGTACGTTCTCGGTTTTTAATAACGTATTATCTTCAGGAGAGCGTTGTATTACTTCATCACTAACCTGTTGAAGTAATTTTAATTCTTTATTAATAACCAAAATGATCAACGTGATCAGTAATGGCAAACAGGCAAGCCAAATCCACATCTGCCCGAATACCACTTTATTAATTAAATCGCTACGGTAATCTAACTCCTGCCCGACAGCAATAATCAAATGACCATCATCGGAAGGAAGCCAGAAAATACGCCAAGGATCATCATCATTCTGTATTCTTGCTTTAGAAAATCCCCTAACCGGCTCAAACACAAAATTCTTGCCCTTGCTGTCATCACTCAATAGAATTTCGCCTTGGCGCGTAAAAATTGCAAACGCCAATGCATCATCATCAAAATGTTTCGGGTGTTTGGGTTCAAAATCACGAAAACCGCCACGTCTTTGGCGTTCAATCAAAATATGCCGCAAATTGGATGATGCCAACCTTTTGGCAAATAAAATCTGTTGTGCATCAAACATTTCATTTGCTTCTTCTCTCGCCTGAAACCACGCAATTGATGTAGATAACAGCCAAATAATGAGTGCCGCAAACGATAAAATTACCGTTAGACGTAATCGCAAGCTACTTTTATGTAATATTTTCATTCTTCATTATTACCCAACGCATAACCGACACCATGTACCGTACGGATAAATTGCTTGCCTAATTTTTGACGTAAGTTATAAATATGCACTTCCAATGCATTACTGCTTACTTCATCATCCCAATTATAGAGTTTTTCTTCGATAAATGAACGGGATAACACACGTTCTTTGTTCAACATAAACAATTCGAGCAACTTGTACTCACGGGTGGTTAAAGTAATTTCCTGATTTTTTAAGGTTACTCTATGTTGAGCCGGATCAAATTTTACTTGGCTATGCTCAATAACCGGATTTGTTTGCCCGTAACGTCGGCGAATTAACGCCTGCAAGCGTGCTACTACTTCAGCTAAAGCAAAAGGCTTACATAAATAATCATCCGCCCCACGCTGCAACCCTGTAATTCTTTCATCTAAAGTATCACGAGCAGTTAAAATCAGCACAGGCACATCCTGATTATCACGTCGCCATTGTTGCAAAATATCTAAACCATCCATTTTAGGTAAAGTTAAATCTAATACTACTGCATCATAA
>CAJPST010000188.1 GCA_905373425.1 uncultured Mesocricetibacter sp. | reverse complement strand
GTATAGAATAGACATTTTCTAACTTTTTACAAAAAACAATGGCGATATCAACTCAACCACACATTGATTTAACACAGGCAACTTATCAAATTGTGCGCTGCGGCGATTGCAATGCAGTGGTTGCTATGTCGCCATTAAATCAAAAACAACGCGCAGTTTGCCCGCGCTGCCACCACACGCTAAAATCAGGTAGCCGCTGGGGATTACACCGCTGTTCAATCATTGCTTTTTCCATTTTAATCTTAATGCCTTTCGCGCTCAGCTATCCTCTATTAAGTGTGGAGCTGCTGGGTGTAAAAATCCATGCTTCGGTTTGGGAGGGTGTGTGGAAAATGGCAACCGAAGGTTATCCTTATACGGCGTTTTTAGTGTTTATCTGTGCTGTATTTATGCCGATTGCGTTTGCCATTTTGGTCATTTTATTAAAGCTGTCACAGATTCTGCGCATTCAGCCTCGCAATTTATTGCTGGCATTAAGCTATATCAAGCCTTGGGTGATGTTTGATGTGTATTTGGTTGCTTTAGGCGTTACTGCGTTTAAAGTACGCGATTATGCAACACTAGACTTCGATATTTATTTGATTGCGTTTGTTTTAACTTCACTACTTACGACATTGCTATTTATCAAAATCAATCCGATTGAACTGTGGAACGACTTCTATCCGCATAATAAGCATTTATCCGGAAAATCCTTAAAAAATTCACCGCACTTTTGCAGTGCATGCCAATACACCTTTGAACATCCGATGATTAGCTTTAAAAATCATCCGATTTGCCCCCGTTGCCACAGCCGTCTTGATGTGCCGTCGAATGTTTATTTACAACGAACTTGGGCGACCTTGATTGCCGGAATTATTATGCTGTTTCCTGCTAATATGCTACCAATGTCTTACGTATATATGACAGCAGTTCCTACGGGCGACACTTTGATGTCAGGTGTACTCACTTTTATTGATATGGGCAGTTATTTTGTTGCTTTTGTGGTTTTCGTAGCCAGTATTTTTGTCCCTATCAGCAAAATTATCATTATGTTATATTTATTGTTTTGCGTTCATTTTGAATGGAAGCATTCAATCAAATGGCAAATGCGATTACTACACATCGTACACTTTGTCGGCCGTTGGTCTATGCTGGATCTATTTGTATTAGCATTGATGATGTCGTTGGTAACGCGCGGACAAATTATTAATTTTTCGGTTGGTCCCGCGGCATTTTATTTCGGTGCAACCGTATTTATGACGATGATTTCTACTTCACAATTTGACAGTCGTTTACTTTGGAATATTTATGACAAACAAAAAATTAAATAACGAAGCTCAAGAATCTTTTGCCGACATTCGGGCGGCACAAATTCGGCAAAGCAAACGGATTTCCCCGTTCTGGCTATTGCCTTTAGTCGCTTTATTAATCGGTGCGATATTATTCTTTCAAATTATCAAAGAGCAAGGTCATAGCATAAAAATTACCTTTACCAGCGGTGAAGGCTTGGTGGCCAATAAAACCCAAGTTCGTTATCAAGGTTTACAAATCGGCGTGGTGAAAAAAGTCAATTTCACTGACGACTTAAAACACGTTGAAGTGGAAGCCAACATTTATCCCGAAGCCAAGACTGTGTTAAAAGAGGGAACTCGCTTCTGGTTGGTACAACCGAGCGCCTCACTGGCCGGTATTTCAGGCCTCGACGCATTGGTATCGGGAAACTACATCACATTGCAACCGGGGTCCGGCAAAGATAGAAACGAATTCATTGCGGAAGAAGAAACTCCTATTGCTCAAGTGAAAGATGGGGATCTATTGGTTCGTTTAATTGCCGATGATTTAGGTTCAATATCTCAAGGCGCATCCGTTTATTTCAAGAAAATCCCTGTTGGGAAAATTTATGATTATCGCTTTAGCAAAGATCAGAAAAAAGTTGAAATTCAAATAGTTATTGATAAAGCTTATGCCAATTTAGTAAAAAAAGACAGCCACTTCTGGAATATCAGCGGAATTAATGCCAACATCGGTTTATCCGGAGTCAATGTAAATATTGACAGCTTAAATGCCGTGGTACAGGGTGCGGTCTCTTTTGACTCTCCTGCCGACAGTCCGAAAGCCGAATCCAATGAAACATATCAACTTTACCCAAACCTACAATCGGCCAAACGGGGAGTTGAAGTCAATGTAACATTACCAAACATAGCAGGATTAAAAGCCGGAAAAACGGAAGTATTTTATAAAGATATTCAAATTGGCATACTTTCCGAATTAAATGCGGTCGAAATCGCACAAGATACGGTCAGCGGAAAATTATTGATCGACCCGAATGTATCAGACTTATTAAAACGTAATACAAACATTGTGTTGCGAAGTAAAAAGCTCAACTTAGGCAATCTGGAAGATTTGCCGAGTATGTTACGCGGTGAATATCTTGAGCTATTGCCGGGCGATGGTGAGGATAGTCGTGAATTTACCGTGTTTAAAGAAAGCGAATTATTGTTAAAACAACCAAATACCTTGGTATTTGAGCTTACCGCGCCTGAAACCTATGGCATTATGGAAGGACAAAAGATCTACTACAACAACATTCCTATCGGTGAACTGGTAGAACAACAGGTAACCGTTCAAGGTGTAACATTCAAAGCAGCCATTGCCGCCGAATATCGCAATTTAATCCGTGCTGATACCCAATTTATTGCGGCCTCTAACTTTGATGTATCGGTAGGATTAGATGGTATACGCTTTGAAGCGGCAACACCGGAAAAATGGTTGCAAGGCGGTGTGCGCGTAATCGGAGGTAAAACCAATCAAGGGGACGCGCTTAAAAGCTATCCGCTCTTCAAAGATCTAACTAACGCCGAAGCGGGTATTACTACAAACAAACTTACACCAAGCATTACGTTGACAACCTCTCATTTACCGAGTATCAGTAGTGGATCATTGGTGCTTTATCGTCAATATGAAGTCGGTAAAATTTTAGATGTCCGCCCGAAACAAAATAACTTTGAAGTGGATGTATATATCTATCCGAAACATCAAAATCTACTGACTGATAAAAGCTTATTCTGGGTGGAAAGTGCAGCGCAAATTGATATTACGCCGAAAGGTATCAGCATTCAGGCAAGTCCTGTAGCGCGCACCCTGAAAGGCGCAATTAGCTTTGATAACAGTGGTAGCGGACGAAATAAAACCCTATATGCTAACGAATTACGTGCAAAATCTGCAGGACAAATTCTGACATTGACGGCTGAGAATGCCACAAATTTAACCAAAGGAATGGCACTGCGTTATATGGGATTAACCGTTGGGGAAATCGAAAGCATTACATTAGATCAAAAATCACAAAAAATTATTGCCAAAGCCTTAATGAACCCGACTTACATGGGAATAATTGCCAAAGAAGGCAGTGAATTTCGCGTTGTTTCGCCACAAATTAATGCGGGAGGAATCGAAAATCTGGATAGCCTGCTACAACCCTATATTGATATAGAAGCGGGTTCAGGTAAAGCTAAAACGCAATTTACGTTAACTGATGTCGGCATCATGACGGATAAATTCAATACGGGTTTCCCAATTATTTTAGAAACCTCTGACGCTGCCAATTTGACTGTAGGGGCACCAATAATGTATCGTGGCGTAGAAGTAGGAAAAATCCGCAACATGGAAC
>CAJPST010000187.1 GCA_905373425.1 uncultured Mesocricetibacter sp. | reverse complement strand
AGCTCAATATTTAAGTTAACTAACCTGTCCAACTTTTGGGGGGCAGATCACTTTTTACCTATAAATCAAACATATCTCCGTCACGCAGAATATGCGTATTTCCCTTGCGTCGCAGGAAGCCACAGCGGTCGAAATATTCCGTTAATTGCACTGTGAGTTTGCGGCCGAATTGCAGTTCGTCACGTAACTGATTAACGCTGATAGAACCTTGCTCTAACAAAATTTTTTTCACCAAACGGGCATAGCCGTAAATGTTTTCTGTCAGGAAAAAGCGATCTTTCACCACAGCCGTGAGATAACCCAGTTTGCCTGCCTTGTAGAGGAAATTACGCATTTCGCTTTCCTCTCGGCTCAAGCCGGTTGCTAAATCACGCACCCATAAGGCTTGTCCGTTTTGTTGCTCGAACTCCGTCAATACCTGTTGCCATAATGCCTGTTCTTCAGCTGAAAACCGAATTTTATGCTCCGGTAGATGCAGCCACCCACGAGTTTGTTGTAATTTTCCTAGCGCCAGTAATTCATCAATAAAATGGTAAATTAGTTTTTCGGGCTGGTTGGGCGCGACAATGCGGTATAAACGGGCTTTGCCAACACCAAGCTGATCAGCGTGCAGAGCGTGATAATCGCTAAGTGCGGTCACAATTCGGCTTGTTGTTTGTGCTTGATAGTCGTGGTTAAAACACCAATCTTGAAAACGTACCTGTTTATTCTTCGTGATAATTTCGTCTAATTGAAACTCACAAAGCTGTTCACTCCACAATAAATCACATACGGCTACGGCCTGTGATTGGAGATATAAGTCAATGCGTTCGGCGATATTTTTTGCTTGTTGCAAATGTTGTAAAAAATTCAACCGCACTTCGCTACGTTTATGCCGCTTCGGTGAATTAATTTCCAACACCTGAGCCCCTGCAAGCAATTGTTTATTATCGCCACTACGTAGAATCAGTTTATCGTCATGCGCCAGAAATAATGGCTTATCCAAAATCAATTCGGCATATGCTTGTTGACTTGGTGATACAGCTTTAGCAGTTAGCACGTTCAGTTTACCCACACAGTGAGCGGCAGCATGATAAATATGTACCGGCTGACTTTCTGCCAACATGTGTTCCGCCGTCAATTGCAATGTAATTCGTTCCGTCGGTTGTGGTGGCTGCTGAGCAAATAACCAATCGCCACGCGCAATTAAAGTGCGGTCGAAATCTGTGCTGATATTTAATGCTAATCGCTGTCCGGCCAAACCTTCATCACTTTGTTGATTTTGAGCATGAATATTTTTAACCCGCACTTTTTCGCCGTTGGATAAAAATAGCGTGTCATCAATCTGAACTTTGCCGCTGAATGCTGTGCCCGTTACTACAGTTCCGGCTCCTTTCACGCTAAAAATACGGTCGATCGCATAACGAAAAGGCTTATCAGTATTGGCTAAATTCGGTAAGGCAGATAAGTAATCGCGTAATTCGCCAATTCCTTGGCCTGTTCTGGCGGAGGTAACAAAAAAAACAGAATCGGTTAAGAACGGGTAATTTTGCTGAATTTGTTGCTGAAGTTGTTCGATTTGCGCTGAACTTGCTCGATCTGCCTTGGTGATGACGACAATAATTTTCTCCATCTGCAATAAGCGTAAAATTGCCAGATGTTCTTCTGTTTGTGGCTGAATGCCTTCATCTGCCGCCACAATCAACATTGCATAATGAATGCCGCCTAGACCTGCCAACATATTAGCAAGGAATTTTTCATGTCCCGGAACGTCAATGAATCCAAGGATTTTATCTGCTAGTGGCAGATAGGCATAACCCAAATCAATGGTCATTCCACGTTTTTTTTCTTCCGGCAAATGGGTGGTATCCGTACCGGTCAAGGCTTGCAATAGCGCGGTTTTTCCATGATCAACATGACCGGATGTGACAATAATCATAATTCCTCCAATGTCATTTTAAGCCCGTTTATATCACTGAGCGAACGCATATCCAGCCAAACTTTATCACTCTCTACGCGACCGATAATCGGAACGGAAAGTCCCTTCAAACAAGCCAAAAGTGCGGTGGTTTTTTCAGTCGTTTTTGCTTGTAATGTTACTGCAACAGAAGGAATGCTCGCCCCAGGTTGTGCTCCGCTGCCGACTTGTGCATAACTCGGCTCAATTCTAATATGAAACTGTTCGCCCAGCTTTTGTTGTAAAATCTGCGAAATTTGCACCGCACTTTGTTCCAAATCGGCAATGGAGCGAGTCAACAAATTCAGTACCGGTAAAGTTTTCATCAAGTTTTCAGGTTCTAAATAAAGTCGCAAAGTGGCTTCTAATCCAGACAAAATTACTTTATCGCAACGTAACACACGCTTCAGCGGATGTTGTTGTAAACATGTAATCCATTCCTTTTTGCCAACAATAATCCCCGCCTGTGGGCCGCCAAGTAGCTTATCACCGGAAAAAGAAATTAAATCAACTCCTTGCGCCAGCTTTTCTTGTACTGTCGGCTCTTTCGGTAACCCATATTTGCTTAAATCCGCCAGTGCGCCACTGCCGAGATCGCTTATCACCGGGATGCTAAATTCTTTTCCTAGTTCAACCAATTCGTGTTCTTCCACACTCGCGGTGAAGCCGGAAATTTGATAATTACTGGTATGAACTTTCATTAAAAAGGCTGTATTTTCGTTGATTGCGTTACGATAATCCTTTAAATGGGTGCGATTGGTCGTGCCGACCTCAATCAATTTACAACCTGCCTGCGCCATAATATCGGGGATGCGGAATGAGCCACCGATTTCAATCAGCTCACCGCGTGAAATAATCACTTCTTTGTCTTTGGCAAACGTTGACAACATGAGCAGCACCGCAGCAGCGTTATTATTAACGATACAGGCGGCTTCTGCTCCCGTCAATTCACAAATTAAATCGCTTATCGCATTGTCACGATGTCCGCGCTTTCCTTCATCCAAATCAAATTCCAAAGCAACGGGAGAGTTCATCGCAGCGGTAGCCGCATGTTGTGCGGAAAGCGGCCACAGTGCCCGACCTAAATTGGTATGTATCACAGTTCCTGTTAGATTATGTACAGGCTTCGCTACCACTTGACGCTGTTGCTGTAAAAGTGTTTCCATTTGTGTTAAAAATGTTTGTTCGGATTGACAAAAGTGCGGTAGATTTTGTTGTTGTTTTATAAACTCACGCGCATAGTGCAAATTTTGTCGACCGGCATGAACTACTGCAGTACGCCCGAACTCTGCCAGTAATTCAAGACCTTGAGGAGTGTTTAAAAGTTTATCCAGAGGGGGGAGCTGTCGAAAAAGTGCGGTCATTTTTTTACCTATTTTACGAAATCCATTGAATTATCAGCTAATTTACGCTAAAGTTTCAGTGATTTCAACAAAAGGAAAGTCGTCGTTTCCGGTGAAGCGGCAGGACTTCAAATCCTGTTGAGGCTGCGAGCAGTCTCGGGTGGGTTCAACTCCCATGACTTTCCGCCAATCCATGTAAACCTGCATAAATCCACGTCAATTAATCACCTAACAAACCCTTTATTTAAAAGGCTTTATTGTCATTTATCATAAACTACCATAAACTAGCGTCAACGATTCACCCTACTCTCTCTCCTCTAAAAACAAACACCCCAACCGTCTCCGATTGGGGTGTCGTAATAATAAACCCGGCG
>CAJPST010000186.1 GCA_905373425.1 uncultured Mesocricetibacter sp. | reverse complement strand
TCTCTTTCATAATTAAAAAAATGTTGAGGGAGTTTTTTTAATTTCAATAAGTGTTTCATGGTGTTACCTCATATATCTCATACATTTATTAATTCTATTTCTAATATTTTTAATCTGTTCTTGATGCCTAGAGTCTCCTCCATCCCAGCAGGTATTTTCTCTTTCAATACGCGCGCTCCTTTCTGCATTTGCGGCATCGATTCTTAATTGTAGCTCAGCGTTTGTCATAGTTTCTAGGCATTTACGTAAACTTGCGGAATAGGCTTTGACCCTATTAACATTTTCAGTTAATTTTTATATACATCATCCGGAAATTTTGGTTTATTAGCACATTTACCAATATCATTGGTTTCTTCAGCACCTTAATGAGTTGGTTTGGATGTCCAACATTTGGGGTGCAGATCACTTTTAGGCACCTATTGTCGTAATTTGGCTAGCTCCTGTTTGATTTCATTGATATTTTTATCATTAAAGAAACCTTCGATATTTTTCCAGACGGAATGAAATCCGTAAGGTCCTTCCATCATTTCACGTTTGGCTTCATTCAGCTCCCAGTTTTGATAAACGACACGATACATTGCCGAAATTAAGCCGGTACGATCCGCCCCATGATAACAATGTATCAGCACAGCACCGTTTCGTTGATGTTGTTCAATTTGCCATAGCACCCGCGCGACTTCTTGCGGCGTAATACTCCAAGTTAGTAATGGCGTATTTACTAATGTTAAGGGGGTTTTGCCGAAAGCCTGCCGGTCATCGTTTCGGTCAAAAAAACGCAGGTTGATCAATGTGTTTATATTATTTTTACGCAGCAATTCGTAATCTTTTTCTGTCAACTGCTCACTGCGAAACAGTTTATCGTCAAGGCGATATAAATTTGTTTCTTTACCCACCTCTGTTGCCCAATGTGCTGTATTTTGTGGCGGCGTACTCGGCGTGGTTGTGCTGCAGGCAACGGTACAAAGTGCGGTTAAAATTATCAGTATTTTCAGCGGTTTCAAGGGCTTGTTCATAGGATATCCTTATTCTTCCGATTTAAGATCTGTTCGTTGCGAAATGAGCAGTTGATCGATTTTAAAATTATCGGTATCAATAATTTCAAATTTATATTTATCGTATAACACAAAATCTGTTTTTTTCGGAATTTTACGTAGCATATACATCATAAATCCACCGATAGTTTCATAATTTTCTGAAGCAGGGAAAGCCTCTATGTCAAGTGCACGCATCACGTCTTCCAATGGCGTAATCCCGTCAATAAGCCATGAATCTTGATCGCGACGCACAATTTGTTCTTCTTCACTGGAAACCAGTTCTCCCATTACGATGCTCATTACATCATTCAGCGTGACAATTCCGACAACCAGGGCATATTCGTTAACGATTACGGCGAAATCCTCACCGGTAGATTTAAACAGCTCCAATACTTCGTATAGCGACAAAGTATTTGGAATAAATAATGGTTTGCGTAATAGACGGTTGTCGGTCAAAGAAATGTTCTCACTGCCTTGCAGATAAAAAGTCAATAATTCGTGGGACTCAACATAACCTAAAATTTTGTCTAAACCATTATCGCAGATTGGTAACTTTGAATGAGCGTTTTTGCTCAGTGTGTCCAGTACAGCCTGACGATCAAAAGAGCGGTCTAAAAAGATGATGTTTTCACGTGTAGTCATGGTGGAGGTCACAGTACGGGACTGCATATCCATAATATTTTCAATCAGATAATGCTCTTGTTCTTTCAAAATTCCCGCTTCGGCTCCGGCATCTACCATTGCAACGATATCTTCCGGTGTCATACTTTCCACCCGAACGGTAGAAACTCTGAGCAATCGGAATACTAGATTAGCTGCGCCGTCAAATAGCCAAACTAATGGTTTGAACACAAAAATAGCAAATTGCATAATGCGCACGGTGCGCAGGGCAAATCCTTCGGGATTAATCATCGCCAAGCGTTTGGGAATTAAATCTGCCAACAAAATAAACGCCATTGTGACGAGAACAAAGGAAATCCAGGAAGGAGCTGAATCAAACCACTGAATGTGCGTATGTTCTTCCAGCATCTGTCTTATATAGGGGCTGATTGCGCTTTCACCGACCATTCCACCAAAAATGGCTACCATATTTAATGCAATTTGTACGATAGTGATAAAGCGCCCCGGTTGTTCTTGTAATTTTAGTACCTGCTCGGCACGACTGTCGCCCTCATTAGCCAATACCTGTAATTTCAACTTTCTGGCGCCTGCTAGTGAAATTTCGGCGCAGGAAACCACCGCACTGATGATAATTAAAACTAGTAATATAATGATTGCTTCAAATAATCCCATAATTGATTTTCCAGTTATGCTTATTTTTTTATTATGCTCATAATGTATAACTTAAATGCCATTTTCATGTGTAATTTAATAGATGGCAAAATATATTAAAGCATTTGCAAAACACACAAAAAAATGACCGCACTTTTTCTGAATTATGAATAAGTGCCAATTTTCGCCAAAAACTCTTCCTCACTCAACACCTTCACGCCTAATTCTGCTGCTTTGCTGAGTTTGGAACCTGCCGCTTCACCGGCGATAACATAGTCGGTTTTGGCTGAAACACTACCGCTGACTTTGGCACCGAGTTGTTGTAACAGCGCTTTGGCGTCGTTGCGTCCCATTTGGGAAAGTGTGCCGGTGAGCACCACGGTTTTGTCTTTGAACGGATTTTCTTTCACGTCCTGCACCTCAACGGTTTCCCAATGTACGCCTTGGGCGATGAGATCATTCACCACCGCAACATTGTGTTCTTCACGCCAGAACACAAAAATGCGATTTGCTACCACCTCGCCCACATCAGGCACTTGTTGCAGCTGTTCTAAATCGGCATTTTGCAACGCTTCTAAGGTTTTGAAATGGTTTGCCAGATTTAATGCCGTGGCTTCACCCACATCACGAATACCCAATGCAAAGATAAAACGGGCAAGGGTCGTGTGTTTGGCTTTTTCTAAGCTGGTTAACGCATTTTCAGCAGACTTCGGCCCCATGCGTTCTAAGCGGGTGAGTGTGGTTAAATCTAACTTGAATAAATCTGCCGGGGTATGAACCAATTCGCGATCTACCAGCTGCTCAATCAGTTTGGCACCTACGCCGTCAATGTCCATGGCTTTGCGTGAGACAAAATGTTTTAGCGCTTCTTTACGTTGTGCCGCACAGAATAACCCGCCGGTACAACGTGCCACCGCTTCGCCTTCAATGCGAACAATTAAGGAATCGCACACCGGACAGTGCGTTGGAAAGACAATTTGGCGCGCATTGGCCGGGCGGCGATCATGTACGACGCCAATAATTTGCGGAATCACATCGCCGGCACGACGAATAATCACCGTGTCGCCGATAGCAATGTTGAGGCGCTCGATCTCGTCGCCGTTATGTAAGGTTGCGTTACTTACCGTCACACCGGCAACGAATACCGGTTGCAACTTGGCTACAGGTGTGATGGCACCGGTTCGACCGACTTGGAATTCCACGTCATTTAATACTGTTAGTTCTTCTTGTGCAGGAAATTTGTAAGCGATTGCCCAACGCGGTGCTTTGGAAATAAAGCCCAGTCTTTGTTGCAATTCGATGTCATTGACTTTTAATACCGTACCGTCAATGTCATAACCCAAGGAACTACGTTTTTCCATCATAGTGCGGTAGAAATTTAAAACGTTTTCA
>CAJPST010000185.1 GCA_905373425.1 uncultured Mesocricetibacter sp. | reverse complement strand
GTATGGCCAACATTAATACGGCTATTAACTTAATATCGCCCGCCCCTATTATTTTTAGGCTAAATAATAAAAAACCTATAAATAACGCAACCAATGCCGGGATAACAAATATATTTCCATATTGAATCCAAGCTAACGGTACAATAACTAAAAATAAATATAAGATAATCTTATTACTAATAATCCTTCCTTTAATATCTGTCCAAGAAAGTCTTATTAACAATAAAATCAAAACTAAATAAAGCAATAAAATAACAACGTCTTTCATCACTATTAAAATATTGCTTTATAAACTAAAAACCGCGTCATTGACTAATGTAGCCAACTGTCCAAGCCTAATTTTAATCGCAAGTGCTAATCCATTATCTCCATGTAAGGCAATAAACATCATTGATGCAAGTGATAGCGCCAACAAACCATACTCAATAGCAGTAACACCCCTTTGATCATTTTTAAATGCCTGGTAGTTAAAGCACAATGCATAAAATTTAATTAAATTAAGTTTCATATTCAACCGTTAATCACAATATATTTTAACAAAAGCTGACTTTACAATAAAGTCAGCTCCAGTTATATTATAACTAAGTAATCTGCAAGACTATAAATTATAAGCTTGTGCTTGCAACTTTACTTGCTAATGTGCTGAATTTAGATTGTAAGTTTTTAACGAAACTACCATCAGTGTAGAATGCAGCGATGATTAATACAGCAACAGCTACTGCGATTAAACCGTATTCGATTGCTGTTACACCGTCTTCGTTGTTTTTGAAGTTACGTACTGCTTCAGTTGCTTTGATGTATGCTTTGGTAGTTAAATTCAACATTTTTCGTTCTCCATATTAAATTGAAATTAAAAGTAACCATCTTAATGATGATGAAAGTTTTCTTCTGCAATTAAATTTTCATCACTTCCGAAAACTTGAGTGCATTATAGTCATTAAAAAAAAGAAAGAAAATAGCAAATTCCCATTTTTACATTACTTTACTTTTATTGACATTATCATATTCATGCAACCCTTAAATTATCTAGCTTCTTTATTTTTCGTAAATTTATGTAAATAAACTTATTTACTTTAATTGTAGGAAAAATTCATAAATTTAATAATTTTTGAAGCCATTCCGTCAATTATTATACCGGAAATTTCCCAATAAAAACAACTAAATACTATTCCAAAAAGTGTCATTAAGGTGTTTATGCGCTTTATTCAATACTTCAGCTAAGTCCTGATATTTTGGCGTTTTCGGGATATTTGGCAGATTAATTTTAGCTTGCTTTAATATTTCACAAATTCGATAAAATTCAACCGCACTTTGTGGGGATAAATCAGTACCGGCACGCTTGCCTAGCCAATACAAACCTTGCAATGGAATACATAAAGCAAATATTGCTGTTAATATTGCCGCAGCCAGTGCAATTATGTCCGATTTGGCATAAAGCTGCTGCCATACAATTGCAAAAACAGCCATAAAAGGCATAACTTTTTGGGCAAACTTAGTCGCTTTGATCACCCTGTTTTCAGGGAAAATCATCGAAAGCTTTGGGTGTAACACCCAAGTTTCTAAATATTTCTGTCCCTGCATAAAAGTTTTTAAGATTGACATTTTATAGAATCAAGACGTTATAAAGAAAAAGTGCGGTCACTTTTCAAAATGTTTTGAAAACCTACCGCACTTCACACTTTGCTTATCCTTTAGATATGAACCACAAAACAAATGAACAAATCAGCGTTCAGTCCATTTTCCATTGACAAAATCCACCGCCCATTTAGTTGCTTTACCATTTTTTTCTGAAGTGACATATTGACGTTTCTCCTTACGGCTGAAACGCACAATCGCCTCATTGCCTTCCGGATCCTTTTGTGGAGCATCGGCAAGATATTGTAATTTTTCAGGCAGTCTATCGCGATAAAGTGCTAATTCCGCGACTTTTGGGGCTCGTGTTTCACGTGATTTCGGGAAGTTATGTGCTGACATAAATACGCCGCTTGCACCATCGCGTAGCACAAAATACGCATCAGATTTTTCACATTTTAATTCCGGGAAATGAACCGGTTCTTCTTTCGGCGGTGCCACTTCCCCGTTTTTTAGAATTTTACGCGTATTACTACACTGCGTGCAGCCCATATATTTTCCAAAACGTCCTAATTTCAAATGCATATCAGCACCGCATTTATCGCATTCGACAATTGGTCCGTCATAACCTTTGATCTTAAACGTGCCTTCTTCCACTAAATAACCATCGCAATTCGGGTTATTTCCGCAAATATGTAATTTTCTTTTTGCATCAAGTAAATAGCTATCCATTGCAGTACTACATTTCGGGCAGCGTTTACGTTCCATTAGAGCTTTTGTTTCCGTTTCGCTGTCCAGTACATTGAGCAATTCCGCCTCCGGAATTAAATTTATCGTGGTTTTACACCGCTCTTTCGGAGCCAAAGCATAACCCGAACAGCCTAGAAAGACTCCCGTACTTGCGGTGCGAATAGCCATTTTGCGTGCACAGGCAGGGCAATCAATATTCGTCAATACTAAACTGTTCGGCTTCATTCCGCCTTCCAGTTCATCTAATTCTGCAGTACTTAACTGTTGAGAAAAATCTTTAAAAAATTGGTTTAGCTCGGTTTTCCAATCTTTTTTACCGTTAGCAATTTGGTCAAGCACATCTTCCATATTGGCGGTGAAATCATAATTCATTAATTCGCTAAAAGACTGATCCAACCGGTCGGTCACGATTTCTCCCATTTTTTCTGCATAAAAACGACGATTTTCCGTGCGCACATAGCCTCGCTCTTGAATAGTCGAAATAATCGTCGCATAAGTTGACGGGCGACCGATACCTCGTTTTTCCAATTCTTTTACTAGCGCCGCTTCGGTAAAACGTGCAGGAGGTTTGGTAAAGTGTTGTTGTGGCAACACTTCTTTTAACTTTAAGTTATTATGTAATTCTACCGGCGGTAATTCCTGATCCTCAGGTGATTTACTTAGTTGCGGAAGCACTTTCGTCCAACCATCAAAACGCAAAATTCGCCCTTTAGCTTTTAATTCATAATCCCCGGCAGTTACGGTTAATGTCGTGCTGTCATATTGCGCATCCGGCATCTGGCAGGCCACAAACTGACGCCAAATTAAGTCATATAAGCGTTCGGCATCCTTTTCCATACCGCTTAACATTGATGCTGATACATTAACATCGGACGGGCGAATCGCTTCGTGCGCTTCCTGTGCATTGCTCTTGCCGGAATAAAAATTAGGTTTAGCAGGCAAATACTGATTCCCGTAATTTTTTTCAATATAACCGCGCACCGCAGTTAATGCTTCTTGGCTTAAATTAGTCGAATCGGTACGCATATAAGTAATATAGCCGGCTTCATATAAACGTTGTGCCAACATCATTGTTTTCTTTACACTAAAGTTTAAACGCGTACTGGCACTTTGTTGCAATGTCGAAGTAATAAAAGGCGCGCGAGGTCTCGAACCGGTCGGCTTAGTTTCTAAATCGGACACTACATAATCGGAAACACTTAAAAAATCAACCGCACTTTGTGCTTGCTGTTGGTTCTTCGGCGCAAATTTTTTACCTTGAAGTGCGGTCACTTCCAAGCGAATTTTCTCTTTCGCCGCCGTTAATGCGTCCACATAAACTTCCCAATATTCTTCGGGCTTGAACGCTTTAATTTGCCGCTCACGTTCCACTAATAATTTCACGGCGACCGATTGAACTCGGCCGGCAGAAAGG
>CAJPST010000184.1 GCA_905373425.1 uncultured Mesocricetibacter sp. | reverse complement strand
CTAAATAAGTGTTCATAGGCAATTGGAATTATTTTTAAGCGACTTGTGATTCGTGCAGATTCCTGCGCCAATTCGGCAAGAATTAAAGTTTTTTCAGCGTTTACTGATTTAACCGTGCCGTCGATTGTTCGCTTATTTTTTGTTGCTTCTTCAATTCGTTTTGCAATCATCGCCTTTGGCATTGTTTGTTCAAGCGCGAGCGATACCGAGCTTTCGTATTTACTGCGAATTTCTGCTATTTCATCAAGTGCCGCACCGATAATGCTTTGCTTAACTTCTGCCTCCTTGGCTTTTACCAATTTGTCACGGGTTAAACGTTCTTGTCTAAACCGCTCTGCAATGCTTTCAGCCGAAATGATTAATTCCGCAATCTCTCCGCTTTGCGCAGATTTAATCGCCGCACGGATTTTATCTTCAACTTCTTTTAGGGTTTTTACCTCTTCTTTTGCTGCTGCGAAGTCATCATCTGTTTCAAACTTGCTTGTTAGCGTCGCCAGAAACTGATCGGCTTGTTTTTCAAACTCAACGATATTTGTTGATAGCACCTTGCTTTCGGTGGACAATATTAATTCAAAGTTCATTTATGCTCTCCCATAACAATTCGATTCCCAATAATCACAATCCCCATCACACCCGTTATCATCTTCGTCTGGTTCGGCGTGGTATTTCCAATAGTCGCGTAAGGCGCGCATATAGTCACCTTCGCTTTCAAAATCCTGCGGTTGTGGAGCGGTCATTTTCTACGTTCCTTGTTCTTTTCTGCATTCTTCTCGGCTTGTAAAAGTGCGGTGTAATTTTGCATATACTGCAGTTCTTCGGCAGTCGGTTCTCTTGGAGTGTCGCCGTGTCTAGCCGTCCAGTTTTGCTTAGCTTGCTGTTCCCAATCTGTCTTGGTTAGATTGGTTTCGGTTACGCCTACTAAGCCATACGCTAGAGCAAGTGCGGTCAGAAATGCGATAGCGCAGAGTATGGATTTAATGTTCATTTTGTAATCCTCTTATGTGGCGGCTTATTTAACCACGTCCGCCTGCGTGGTATATTGGTGTTTCCACACGACCAATATAGGAGTTATAAAATGTCTGATGAAAAACTTATCTACCCAATTGATGTCACTGCACCTCTTGAGATTTTCTTAAACCAAAATACAGGTAGATTGGTTGTTGAGTTCGTGCCTTATGGTTTTGTCGGCTCTCAACGGATGCAATTGAGGTTTGAACCGAAGGCACTACTAGAAATGATGTCCGCCATCCCTGCTCTCGAAGAAGAGTACGGTGACTTAATACGAGAAAAAGCCAAGCTAAATGTCGTGCAATAATGTTCATTTTGTGTTCCTTTTGCTGAATTTATGGTGCAGAAATCCGCCGCGGCTTAACAAAGTGCGGTCGGATTTTGTGTTGCTTTTAGAAGTCGATTTTGACGGCTTTCGGGTCAAATTGGCGTAAATGTTCTAATGCTCGCCAGTTTGTCATCGGATCAATCTCAAAATCTTTTGTAATGCGGTTTAAGATTTGGTTTGTTGAGCGTAGCACGCTTAGATATTCATAAGCCTGCCCGTAAATTTGCCCGCTCATATTTGAGCCTAAAGCTCTAAAGGCTTTTTCGATATGTTGGAATGTTCCTACACCACGTTTAAATGCGAACCATAGCCAAACAAGCTGTTGTAATTCGTACTCGGTAAATTCAAAGGTGAATTTCTTTTCGGGTTCGGGTAAGGCTAATTGTTGCGGTTGGTTGCGGTGCATTGCTAAGAAAGCACGCAATACAATTAAGTGGAATTTTGGATCTATCCACATTGCGTAGGAAAGCACTAATTCTTCGCAAGCCCACGTACCTTGCTTTGAAATATCAGAACCGCCACGAATTGTTTTTAAAGCGAAGATCGTTTTTGTGCTTCGGTCATTTTCAATCTCCTTTATCAGTTCTTTAGTTTGTTCATTACGAGCAAATAAACTTGGGCGATGTTTTTCTAATCCGCCACTTGCGATATGAATGTCATTTAATGAAAAGAGATTTCCGTATGAACGAATAGAAGTCTTGAGAATGGTTAAGTTTGACATTTTTATGCCCCTATGAGTTAGTTCTTTATTCGACCAACCTTAGTAGGGTTGATCGGGCTTCAACTACTGCTCATAGACAGCGGAGCTTATTCCCGGAAGGTATTTTATTAGGCTCTCTCGACCCGATCATTGTAAATGCTCAGATCTGAGCATTTTAAATTTTAGGCATAAAAAAACCGCCATGCTGTCGGGTGCGGATTGCCGCTATGAGTTTGTAGTGCGGTTATCTTATCCGAAAGTGCGGTAATGTGTCAATCCCCGCATACTGAAATCCCCTAAATCTCTGTTATAATTTAAGTGCCAACTTTAATTTAACTTCAAAATAGGAGATTTCAGTATGTGGGAGGCATTAATCCCTTCTATCCTTTCTATGTTAAAAGAACACTTTGATAATATTGTGATACGTATTACAGCTTGGGTTTTATCTTTTATTACCTGCTGGCTATTCCTACCGGAATCAATAAAAAGTTATTTAATGGAACGCCCATTACCGGGATTGCCGAATTACGCTTTGGTTTATTTGTTCTATTTTACTGCCGCTACAGTCGCTTGGCAGATTTATCTCATTTTGATAGATGTTATAGTGATTTTGTTCAAACTAAAAAAATGCCCTAAAAGTAAGACTGTTAACCCTCAACCCGAGAGTATTGAAGTTGATAACCAGCAAGAACAGCAGACATCCTCTTAGCGTCATTTTGTTCACCTCAAAAAAAGCCCTCTTTCGAGGGCAAACCTAAGGAACCAATCCTAATTTTGGGTAGAAGAAGCGCCTTTCTTTATACTTGTAAGGCTCAAGTCCCTTATTGTCTCTCACAACGCTAAGGAATATAATTTAATCTCTCACAACACAGTAAGGATTAAATTATGTTAAAAGTAAATGCCGATAGGATAGCACTAGTCATGGCTAGGGATATTCTAAGAGCTGATTCTCAATCCCAAAGGAACATTAATGCCGTAGTGGCAAGAGAAGTTGCCGATTTTGTCAGAGTTTTATCCGAAGAACTTCAAAAAACCATGGATAATGGCATTGATTCGGCGTGTATTATTAATTCTTATAAGAATCAATTAACAAAATAGCTCTGCACAAATATTCCGCTAATATATGCGGTGGAAACCGCGTATTTTGAGCGGCACTTGCGAATACAGCCTGTTTGATTTGGAATCTGTCACTATCTGACAGGTCGCCTTTGTGTTCGTCAATTTTAACTGTAATTACTGCTTCCATAAGATTTACCTTTTCTGTTTAACCATCCTAAACCGCACTTTCAATGTAATAAGCCCGATAATCGGTCGTTTCGGTGGAACATTGTTCCCGTCAAATTGCTTTCTCGTGACTTAAGAGAGCTAATGCGGTTTAGGATAGTGACCGCAGTATCTCCGCGGTCATTAACGCCTGTTTGCTTCCACTTTCGGCAACTGCACCGTTTTTCACTGGCTTCTGCTTCAACAGACTTTAAAACTTACCCTTGCTAAGTAGGTTAGGGCTTTCAATCTAACGACCGCCTAGCACCGTTATGGAGTAAGTCTCTGTGGATAAATTTTTAAAGAGCATTGCCTTTCGGCTGGTTACAAAACCTTTATTCAAGCCCTCCGATTGAGGGCTTAGTAAAGACTCTTTTTTATTTAACTCCCATGTAATCCAGTAACCCTTTCGTGCCATTGGTGTTGTATGCTTCTAGAATTTTTTCTTGTTGGTCAAGGACCCATGCTTTTCGCTCTTCTTTGTTCGGAAATCTTTTACTTTTGGTTTTGATTACTTTACGCATGAAGATAAC
>CAJPST010000183.1 GCA_905373425.1 uncultured Mesocricetibacter sp. | reverse complement strand
CAAATTACGCAAGATAACCTGTCGGAATGGGCGGTGAAAAAAGACGGCGGCCAATTTGACCAATTTGCCGGTGCAACTATCACGCCGCGCGCTGTAGTTAATCAAGTAAAACGTTCAGCATTGGCTGTACTAAACGACTTAAATACCGAGAAGAAATAATGACGGAAAATACACAAAAAACTGACCGCACTTTAGCAGAAGATGACCTTGTTACGCAGCCGTTGACACAAACTATGGCTGAACAACAGGCGGAAAAAGGTTTTTGGGTGAACCTACTGGCTCAAGGCCTATGGCGTAATAATCCGGCTATCGTGCAATTATTGGGATTATGTCCTTTACTTGCGGTATCCAATTCTGCCACCAATGCCCTGGGATTAGGGCTGGCAACACTGCTGGTTTTAATATGCACCAATATGGCGGTTTCCCTATTTCGCAAACATATTCCGCATGAAATCCGCATTCCGATTTACGTTATGATTATCGCTACTACCGTCACGGTCGTACAACTTCTCATGAACGCATATACTTACAGCCTTTATCAATCGCTGGGTATTTTTATTCCATTGATTGTAACCAATTGTATCGTAATCGGACGCGC
Organism: uncultured Mesocricetibacter sp.; assembly: GCA_905373425.1. Taxonomy (GTDB): domain Bacteria; phylum Pseudomonadota; class Gammaproteobacteria; order Enterobacterales; family Pasteurellaceae; genus CAJPST01. The sequence goes on along the minus strand of CAJPST010000183.1, from coordinate 3,266 downwards.
TGAAGCCTTTGCCTCAAAAAACAGCGTACTACATTCTATGTTTGACGGCTTTGCAATGGGGTTGGGAATGACTCTCAGCCTATTCACTCTCGGTGCATTGCGTGAGATTTTAGGCAACGGTACGCTATTTGATGGTTTGGATCAATTGCTCGGTGACTGGGCAAAAAATCTACGAATGGAATTTTTCCACAATGACAACAACCTGTTACTGGCAATTTTACCACCCGGAGCATTTATCGGATTAGGGATTATTTTAGCCCTGAAGAATGTGCTTGATAAGCATACAAAATGAATAAACAAAAACGCATTGAAATCTTAACCCGTCTACGCGAACAAAATCCGCACCCGACTACGGAACTAAATTTTAGCTCGCCGTTTGAACTGCTGATTGCGGTCATTCTATCGGCTCAAGCAACAGATAAAGGCGTGAACAAAGCTACCGATAAGCTATTTCCTGTTGCCAATACACCGCAGGCTATTTTGAAATTAGGCGTGGATGGTCTGAAAGAATATATTAAAACCATTGGCTTGTTTAACAGTAAAGCGGAAAACATTATTAAAACCTGCCGTGATTTAATTGAAAAACATGGCGGCAAAGTACCTGAAGATCGAGAGGCATTGGAAGCTTTGGCAGGCGTTGGACGTAAAACTGCCAATGTGGTACTCAACACGGCATTCGGACATCCCACCATAGCGGTGGATACCCATATCTTTCGCGTAGCTAATCGTACCGGATTTGCTCCCGGTAAAGATGTGGTCAAAGTCGAGGAAAAGCTAAACAAAGTCGTTCCGGACGAGTTCAAAATAGATGTTCATCACTGGTTGATCCTGCACGGGCGTTACACCTGTATCGCTCGCAAACCTCGCTGCGGGTCATGCATAATTGAAGATTTGTGCGAATTTAAAGAAAAAACGGAAGTGTAGAACGCCCTATTAGGCGAAACACCAATTGAAATCAATACCAATTTAAATGAAAGAGAAAATAACATGTCACAACAACCTCAACGACAAACTTGGTCAAGCAAACTTACTTATATTATGACCGTAGCCGGTGCTACCGTTGGTTTCGGTGCAACTTGGCGCTTCCCATATCTGGTCGGTGAAAACGGTGGCGGCGCTTACGTTTTATTATTCTGTATTGCAATGCTCCTAATCGGTATTCCCATGATTTTAGTGGAAAATGTTATCGGTCGGCGTCTTCGCGTCAATTCTATCGATGCCTTCGGGGATAAATTAAAAGACAAAAATATTTCTAAATACTGGAAAATCGTCGGCTATATGGGTTTGCTCGGCGCATTCGGAATTATGGCATATTATATGGTGCTTGGCGGCTGGGTAATTAACTATATCGTAAGTTTACTCAGTGGCAACTTAGATATTTCTATGCCAATTACCAAAGATACGGCGAAAAATTTCTATGATCTTAGTATCAGTAACAGCCCGATACAAATCATCTGCTACACATTTCTTTTTGTCGCAGTCAACTACGTTATTTTAGCCAAAGGCATTATTGGCGGCATTGAACGCTCGGTTAAATTCTTAATGCCGTTACTGTTTTTATTCTTAATCGGCATGGTGATCCGCAATGTCTCCTTACCTGGCGCAACAGAAGGTATTATTTATTATCTCAAACCTGACTTCAGTAAAATCACGCCACAGCTCTTTATTATGGTGTTAGGGCAAGTGTTTTTCGCATTAAGTCTCGGTTTCGGTGTATTGATTACCCTGTCAAGCTATCTCAGCAAAGAAGAAAATCTGATCCAAACTGCCGTTATCACCGGTTTTACCAACACGATTATTGCCGTATTGTCCGGCTTTATGATTTTCCCGTCTTTGTTTAGTTTTGGCATTGAACCGAACGCCGGACCAACGTTGGTATTCCAAAGCCTGCCGATAGTATTTTCCCATTTATGGGCAGGTACTTTCTTTGCAATTATTTTCTTCAGCCTACTATTAATTGCCGCGCTAACGACTTCTCTTACCATTTATGAAGTTATTATCACCGCCTTGCAGGAAAAATTAAAAATGCGTCGCAGCAAAGCAATTTTTCTTACCTTAGGCGGCATTTTTATCTTCGGTAATGTGCCATCGGTATTAAGTGATAATGTTCTAAAAGATGTTAGCATTTTTGGAAAAAGTATTTTTGATGCATTTGATTATATCAGTGGCAACATTTTATTTTTATTAACGGCTCTGGGTTGTGCTATATTCGTCGGGTTTGTGCTAAAAGATCAAGCCAAGCAAGAACTTTCTCCAACGCCGGATTCAATGTTCACCAAAATTTGGTTTAACTATGTCAAATTTGCCGTTCCATTAATTATTATTGTTATTTTTGTGAGTAATTTTATTTGACGAATTGATATTAAAATCTTTTTCAAGCAAGACAATAACGAATTTATTGAGATTAAATTATAAATTTAGATCTGAATAAATTCGAAATTTGTTCACAAATGGAAATTTTTAATTAAACACAACTCACCAATTAAAGTGCTTTAATAAGGTTTTCCATTGTTCATCAAAACCGGCTCGAATTTGTATTTTTTCCATGGTAATCGGGTGAATAAAGGATAATATTTCGGCATGCAGCAACAAACGAGAGCATCCCGTATTGGCTGTTAGAGCGCGGTTTTGATGTAAATCGCCGTATTGGGTATCACCTAAAATCGGATGAAAAATATGCTTCATGTGACGACGTAACTGATGTTTCCGCCCCGTTTGTGGGATTAAACGAACTAAAGAATAACGTGCCGTTGGATATTTGCCTACAGCCCACGGCATTTCAACGGTTTGCAAACCTTGGTAAAAACTGACCGCACTTTGTGGCGTTTTATCTTCTTGTGCAAATTTATCGGCAATTTTATCCAATTGAACTTTAAGCGGATAATCAATTTCTCCGGCACCGTTCAGATAGCCCCGAACAACTGCCAGATAGCTTTTTTCCACCTGCTTTTGTTCAAATTGAAGACAAAGGGAATTAGCGATTTGTGTATTTAATGCAAACAATAATACACCTGAAGTCGGGCGATCGAGCCGATGAATGGGAAAAACATGTTGTCCGATTTGATCCCGTAAGGTTTGCATAACAAATTGCGTTTCGTGTTTATCCAACCAACTACGATGCACCAGCATTCCCGCCGGCTTATTAACTGCAATCAGATATTTGTCCTGATATAAAATTTCCAACATATTTATTGTTTTTGTAGAAGTGCTTCAAGTTCAATCAATGGCTGTAATAAGCGCGATAATCCTATTGTTTCTTTTAATGC
>CAJPST010000182.1 GCA_905373425.1 uncultured Mesocricetibacter sp. | reverse complement strand
CTCATTCTCTTCTAACGCAATAATAAATTGATCTGATTTTTTAATGATTAATTCCCAAATACTTTGTTTTTTTTCATCTATAATTGGGATATTTAATTCTTTCAATTCTTCACTTTTATTTAATGATATAAAGTACTTTACCTTTAGTCCCAGATAAGGTTCACTTACCAATGCATTATAAGCATCAATCGCATTTCTTCTACCACCAATAATGATTGTGTTTTTTAAATACCAACCTATTCTAAATAAGAATTTTTTAATTAACACTCTACCTAAAGGCATTATAATCAAACAAATAATCCAAGTTAATAACCACAAGTATCTCGATGCATAAAACTTAGCAAATGCCATTATCGACAATTCCAATGTAGCTAATACTATGATAGCTCTTAATATTTCCTTCAACTCCGCCCAAAATGGTTTGCGGTATGTATAATGCCTTAAACGAATCCAAAACCAAATTACGCCAGCTATAGAAAGAAAAAAATGAATTAAGAAAGTCTGATCAAATTGCTCTTTGGGCAAATACTCATATACATTATCCGCTCCCCAATATAGTATTAGTAAAGAAATTGGGAATGATAAGAAAATGAAGATAAAATCCGTACTTATCTGAATCAATTTACAAATTTTCTGTCTATCCAAGTGTTATATCTCTCTTTGAACTATCTCATTAATATGGTTTCTAATTCTTTCTTTAAAATTTTCTTTACTAAAACTTAATGCTTTTTCTCTTATTTGAGAAGGTTCTACATTAAAATCAGATTCAAAAGAATATATCACTTTATTTAAACTATCAACCGTTTGCTCGTAAAACAAACAACCAGTCAGCCCATCTAAAACTGTTTCTAAAGCACCACCTTTTGCAAAAGCAATTACCGGTTTACCACAAGCCATAGCTTCTAACGGAACAATACCAAAATCTTCTACTCCCGGGAAAATCAATGCCTTACATTTCATTAAGTATGCTTTCATTACTGAAAATGGTTGATAACCTAATATTTGCACATTAGGTTGTGCAATCTTTTTTAATAACCCTAACTGCACACCATCACCAATAACAATCAGCTTTTTGCCAGATTGATTAAATGCCCGAACGGCCAGATCCGTTTTTTTATAAGGGACTAACTGACCCAAAACCAAATAATAATCTTCAGAGATTGATGATAACGAAAAAGCCCCTATATCAACAGGCGGATGGATAACCATTGAATTTCGACCGTAATAACTTTTTATCCGTTTGGCAACAAAGCGACTATTAGCAATAAATTCCGTAACTTGCTGACTACTTAACTGATCCCAACGGCGAATATAATGTAGTAAAAGTGCGGTCAAAAATCGCTTCAATTTTCCCATCTCGGATCGATATTCACCATACATATCCCAGGCATAGCGCATTGGTGAATGACAATAACAAATATGCGGCACACCGGGGGGCACAATAACCCCCTTAGCCGGCCCAGATTCGCTGGAAATAACCAAATCATAACCGGATAAATCCAGCTCTTCCAATGCCAAGGGCATTAGCGGTAAATAAAGTTGATAACGTTTAGTAGCCCCGGGCAGTTTAGCGATAAAGGTTGTTGTAATCTTATGTTTTGAAATAACAGAATCCTGAAATTTTTCAGGTCGATAAACATGCGTAAAAATATCCGCCTGCGGATAAAGCTCACATAATGCTTCAAGAACCTTTTCGCCACCACGCATATTTACCAGCCAATAATGAATAATTGCTACTTTCATTGTTATATTATCTCATTGCTTCATTGATCAACTGCTCAACCGTCTCTTGCCATCTAAATTGAGCAGCTCGTTGCATACCCTTTTCACCTAATTTACTACATACCCCATCATTAGATAGTAAAGCCAACATAGCAGCTGTTAAATCCTCAATAGAATAAGGATCAACGAGCAGAGCACTTTCACCGGCAACCTCCGCCATTGCGCCATAATTTGAAGTGATTACAGCCGTACCGCTTGCCATTGCTTCAATAATCGGTGAACCGAAACCTTCGTAAAGAGAGGGGTAAACGAATAACTTTGCGGCCGAATAAATTTTCTTTAAGGCATCATCAGACAAATAGCCGGTAATCCTAATTTGTTTTTTCTTGAATAATTCTGCAGTTTTTTCGAATAACGCCGTATTCTTCCAGCCACTATCTCCTACTAAAACAAGCGGGAAGTCATTGCGAATATTTTCGGGTAATTGAGTATAAGCCTCGACTAATCGCAATAAATTTTTTCTGGGCTCTAACGTCGCAACACTTAGCAAAAAAGATTTATATCGTAGTTTCAATGTTGCCAATATCGCTTGGCTTTCGGCTGCATGATATGGTTTAAAGTCCTGATTAACCCCCAAATACAGCACAGAGGACTTATTCTTACTTTGTGAGTAATATTGGTGTAATTCGTCAAGAACAGACTTCGAATCCACTAGTAGTTTATCGGAGTATTCAATAGCCTTAACCATTTGATTCTTCAAATAATCCACCCGAGTTTTCGGGTGAAATTCAGGATGAATAATGAAAGACAAATCATGAATTGTTGTAATAGTTTTTCCGGGGTATGCAAAGGGAACAAAGCAAGGTTCAAAATAAACATATCCTTCATTCGCTAACATTTTCAATCTATTTTTAATCTTTTGTGATTGCAAAAAAAACTTTAACCAATATGCGCCCGGTATCGCCCGAATAAGCGTAATCATTTTTTTTCTGAATTTATGTTGAGAGACTCGGGCATCCTCTACCGAGGTTTGTAACCTTGATATTAATGCCTGAATATCATTACGGGTTAAAAAAGCCCCCTGGTAAATCCCCATCAAATCAATCTCTCTAGCCAGCAGTTCTCTAACAATATTCAGAGTGTAATGTCCGATACCTGTCAGAGGCGGCCTCAGTATATTAAGATTAATTAATAGTTTAGGTTTGCTCATTATACATATCTAACAAGGTTTGCTCTAAACTGATGGTTGGTTTGAACCCGGTTAATCTGAATAATTTCGTATTATCCCCGCCCAATACTTTGATTTCGTTAGCACGCACAAAATTAGGATTAACTTTAACCTCAATTTTATAGCCGGCAATCTGTTCCATTTTTTCAATAATGCTCGAAAGAGAATAAACATTACCTGAACAAAGATTCACAATTTCCGATTGAATATCCGCATCCAACAAATGCACATAACAAGCAGCAATATCACGAACATCGCTAAAATCACGCGATACATCAATATTACCAAGCTCAATTTGGTTTTTACTTTGCTTAAAATGCTCAACAATTTTAGGAATTAGGAAATTGGTTGCCTGTTTCGGGCCGGTATAATTGAACGGACGGGTAATGACGATAGGATATTTATCAAACCACAACTTTGCCATATATTCCATTGCAAGTTTGCTCATTGCATAATGATTAACTGGACTTGGCGGTTGTTCTTCCGTAATTTTTTCAACATTTGAGGGATTGCCATAAATATTAGCACTGCTGGCAAGGATAACTTTTTTTAGATCTAATTGGAGTTCGGCTGCAGCTTCTAAAAGATTTAACGCGCCAAAGACATTGACGTTATAAAAAGCAGATTGATCCTGATGACCAACAAAAGAGATTGCGGCCAAGTGTATGATATATTGTGGCTTCACCAAATCTAACATTTTTTTGACCGCACTTTTATCGGTTAAATCGCAAGCTACCTCTCCCTGTTTTGGATTCTTATAAACCAAACCAATCACGTCATAACCTTGCTGCAACAATAAGTCTGCCACATATTTTCCGGTAAATCCGTCAATTCCCGTCAGTAATGCTTTCTTCATTGATATTCCCCTTCGTAAGAAAAAGGTGGAATAACTCCACCTTTCTTCAGAATCTCCCTAAAAT
>CAJPST010000181.1 GCA_905373425.1 uncultured Mesocricetibacter sp. | reverse complement strand
TGATTATACGTTTTTTGGGAAAAATCTCAAGCCGCCTTTGTGATTTTTTGAACTGCAAATTTTTGTTCTTTTTTTAAAGATCTTTAACTCGGTTTATTGTAAAATGACTGCAATTTTGACCGCACTTTTGCGGTTAAATTTTATCAATTTATTGATTATATGGAAAAATCTCCCCACCAACGAGAACAAATTATTAATGGAACAAAAGCTCTCTTCACTGTGGCAAGCGTGCCTATTACAACTACAAGATCAGATTTCCGCAATGGATTTCACCACTTGGTTGCGTCCCTTACAGGCTGACACGACAGTCTCAAATACGATCACGCTATACGCCTCTAATCCTTTCGTTCAAGACTGGGTGGAAAAGAAATATCTAGCTGAAATTAATAAAATTATTAAATCTTTAGACAATAATCCTGATTTAGTCGTCCGTATCGTAGTCGGCACTAAACCGAGCGTTAAAAAAGCTGTCACAGCTGAAATTCACGCACAACAAACGCCGCAAACGGCACAAAGTGCGGTCAATTCTACAGCAGAAATTGAAAATAACACTTTTCGTTCGGGTCTCAACCCGCAATATTTATTTGATAATTTTGTTGGAGGCAAATCCAACGAATTGGCACGTTCCGCTGCTTTAAAAGTTGCTAAAAAACCCGGCGATCCAATGACCAATCCGCTATTTTTATACGGTGGTACCGGATTGGGCAAAACCCACCTGTTACATGCCATCGGCAATAGCATTTTAGCTGATAATCCAAACGCCCGCATTGTGTATATCCACTCCGAGCGTTATGTGCAGGAAATGGTCAAAGCACTACGTACGGAACGAATTGAGCATTTTAAACGTTTTTATCGCTCATTAGACGTATTACTAATTGATGATATCCAATTCTTTGCCGGCAAAGAAGGTACGCAGGAAGAGTTCTTCCATACTTTCAATTCCTTGTTTGAAGGTGGGCGACAAATTATTTTAACCTCCGACCGAATTCCGAAGGGAATTGAAAACTTTACCGAACGTCTAACTTCCCGTTTCGGTGCCGGCTTAACCTTGCAAATTGAGCCGCCCGGCATGGAAACCCGCGTAGCAATCTTATTGAAAAAAGCGGAAGAAAAACAAATCGTTCTACCGGAAGAAGTTGCGTTTTTTATTGGGCAAAAACTAAGAACTAATGTACGCGAATTGGAAGGCGCACTAAATCGTGTACACGCTTATGCCGACTTAACAGGCAAGGCGATTACCATTGATTTTGTACGTGAGACGTTGAAAGATATGCTGGCGTTACAAGAAAAGCTGGTAACCGTAGAAAATATTCAGAAAGTCGTGGCAGAATACTATCGTATTAAAGTCTCTGATCTAAAATCTAAAGATCGATCGCGTTCCATCACTCGCCCTCGCCAACTTGCAATGGCATTGGCAAAAGAACTAACCAACCACAGCCTACCTGAAATCGGTAAAGGTTTTGGCGACCGGGACCATACAACGGTCATTCACGCCTGTAAAACCATTGAAAAACTGCGTGAAGAAGACAGCGGCATACAAGAAGATTGGTCGAATTTAATTCGTACCTTGTCGGTTTAATTGTAAGGAGAAGGATATGCAGTTTATTGTCGCAAGAGAAAATCTGTTAAAGCCGTTACAACAAGTCTGCGGTGTACTCGGCAGTCGCCCGAATATTCCCGTTTTAAATAACTTATTACTGCACATTGAAGGTGATCTTTTAACTCTTACCGGAACAGATCTAGAAGTGGAATTATCCACTCAAGCGCCGCTTCTTTCCACCGGCCAGGGAAAATTTACCATTCCGGCGAAAAAATTCTTAGATATTTGCCGTAGTCTGCCCGATGATGCCGAAATTACGGTTTCCTTTGAAGAAGATCGAGCAATTGTGCGTTCGGGGCGTAGTAAATTCAATCTCGCTACTTTACCGGCAGAAGAATATCCGAACCTTACCGACTGGCAATCGGAGGTGGATTTCAGTATTCAACAAACAACATTACGTCGTTTGATCGAAGCGACGCAATTCTCAATGGCAAACCAAGATGCCCGCTATTTCCTCAACGGCATGAAATTTGAAACTGAAGGAAATTTATTACGCACCGTCGCAACGGACGGGCACCGCTTGGCAGTTTGTACCATTGCTCTTGAGCAGGAACTACAAACCCATTCGGTCATTCTACCGCGCAAAGGCGTATTAGAATTGAGTCGTTTATTAGAGGCTTCCGATCAGCCTGCTCGCTTGCAAATCGGCACTAACAACCTGCGTATTCAGCTGGATAATATTGTGTTTACGTCAAAATTAATCGACGGTCGCTTCCCTGATTACCGACGCGTGCTACCACGTAATGCCGATCGCATTTTAGAAGCCAATTGGGAAAACCTCAAACAGGCTTTTGTACGTGCAGCGATTTTATCGAACGAGCGTTTCCGCAGTGTGCGCTTACAGCTGAATCAAAATCAAATGATCATTACCGCCACCAATCCTGAACAGGAAGAAGCGGAGGAAATCGTTGATGTATCTTACAGCGGTGAAGAAATGGAAGTCGGCTTCAATGTCAGTTATATTTTGGACGTGCTCAACGCACTTAAATGTAATCGCGTGCGAATGCGACTGACCGACTCATCTTCAAGCTGTTTAATTGAAGATTGCGAAGACAACAGCGCAGAATACGTCATTATGCCGATGCGCTTATAAAACTCGCTAAAAACAGACCGCACTTTTATCTGACAATGGCGATATCGCGTTTAATTATTGAACACTTTCGGAATTTGACCGCCGTGGATCTCGAATTTGACCACGGCTTTAACTTTTTGGTCGGCAACAACGGTAGCGGTAAAACCAGCTTGCTGGAAAGCATTTTCTATCTGGGGCACGGGCGTTCCTTTAAAAGTTCAGTTACCACTCGAATTATCAACTACGATCAACCGCACTTTACTCTGCATGGGCGCATTCAAGAGCAACAACATCAATGGTCGGTCGGTTTACAAAAACTTCGTCAAGGCAATACGATAGTAAAAATCAATGGTGAAGACGGTAATAAAATTGCAGATCTTGCCCACCTACTTCCAATGCAGATTATCACGCCGGAAGGCTTAACGCTGTTAAATGGCGGACCAAGTTATCGCCGAGCCTTTCTTGATTGGGGATTGTTCCATCACCAACCTGCTTTTCATTCGGCCTGGTCAAATCTACATCGCTTACTTAAACAACGTAATGCCGCCTTGCAACAGACCTATGACTACGAGCACCTGACGGTGTGGGATGACGAATTGGCCAAAGTTGCCCATCAAGTTAGCTTATGGCGTGCAGAATATGCTCAAGCCCTGAGTCCTGAAATCGAACAAACCTGCTGTCGATTTCTACCGGAGTTGGAAATTCATGTCAGTTTTCATCAAGGTTGGGAGAAAGAAACTGATTACTCTGAAATTTTACGCAAAAATTTTGAACGCGACAAAGCCATCGGCTATACGATGTCGGGACCACAAAAAGCCGATTTTCGTTTTAAAGCAAATGGTTTGCCGGTGGAAGACGTTCTCTCTCGCGGACAGCTGAAACTGTTGATGTGCGCTTTGCGTTTAGCGCAAGGGGAACATTTGATGGCGCAAAAAAACCGCCACTGTATTTTTCTGATAGACGACTTTGCCTCAGAGCTGGATGAGACCAAACGTGCTTTGCTTGCCGAACGTTTGCAGCGTAGCGATTCACAGGTGTTTGTCACCGCAATTTCACCCGATCAGCTATATCAAATGCAACCGGAAAGATACCGCACCTTCTGCGTAAATAATGGCATAATTACACAAAGCAATTAAAAGTGCGGTCAAGATTTTGCCTGTTTTTCCGACCGCACTTTTCACCAGTAGCCTATTCCCCTGCCCAAACTACCATGACCTTAT
>CAJPST010000180.1 GCA_905373425.1 uncultured Mesocricetibacter sp. | reverse complement strand
AGATAATCATCGTCGGTTGCGGTTTGTGGATTCGCCAGTACAAATTTAGAATTGAAAATATTCAATCCTTTATTTTCCATAGCGCCCATGTTAAAGAAATCTATCGCAACGATCATATAAATATCCAAATCGTATTCTAATCCAAAGCGTTCTTCATCCCATTTCATTGATTTTTTCAAACTTTGCATTGCCCAATCGGCACGATCCGAATTACCGCGATCTACATATAATTCCAATGCTACATTACGCCCGCTTCGCGTTACAAAGTTATCCTGTAACAAATCAAAATCTCCCGCTACTAAAGCAAATAGATAGCAAGGTTTTGGGAATGGATCCTGCCATTCTACCCAATGTCGCCCGTCATCTAAATCTCCGGCAGCAATGCGATTACCGTTAGATAATAAATACGGGTATTTGCTTTTATCTGCCGTAATTTTTACTGTATAACGTGCTAATACGTCCGGTCTGTCCAAAAAATAGGTAATTTGACGGAAACCTTCCGCTTCACACTGCGTGCAGATGCCTTCGCCCGATTGATATAGTCCCTGCAATGAAGTATTTTGGGCCGGTACAAGATTAGTTACGATTTCAAGTTCAAAGGCTTGCGCATCTACATTGCTTAAATCCAACGTCAAGCCGTTTCTATCTTGCTGATAGGCTGTAAAATCGCTACCATTCATTTTTATGGAAGCAAATTGAAAACTATGCCCGTCTAAACGAACTGAAGTTGCCTTGGGATTTTGACGAACATATTGTGAAGTGGCAGTTACTACGGTTTTATTAGGATCGAGTTGAAAATCTAGATAAATGTCAGTAACGGTAAAATCAGGAGTTTTATAATCTTTTCTATACTTCGCTTTAGTTTGCATAATCAATATCCGTTATTTGCTATGTCGTCTCAAAAATGAAGTTAGGATATGATTTTATTCATGAAGTTGCAATAAAGTTTAATAAAATTTACAGTCCTCCGACTATATTGAGTCATGCCATTATTATATAAAATGAGCGCATTAATCTTACGCAACCGTTTGCCCGATATGGCGTTATTATGCTATTCTATCGTCCGTGTTTTTTCTAATCGGAAAATCTATTTATGACAAATTCATCAGCTCAAATCGCCATCGTAATGGGCTCAAAAAGCGATTGGGAAACAATGCGGGAAGCGACGAATATTTTGGACGAATTAAAAGTTCCATATCATGTTGAAGTGGTATCGGCACACCGCACACCGGATAAACTATTCAGTTTTGCCGAAACAGCACAACAGAACGGTTATAAAGTAATCATTGCAGGAGCCGGTGGCGCTGCCCATTTACCCGGCATGATTGCGGCAAAAACCTTGGTTCCTGTTCTAGGCGTACCGGTAAAAAGTTCAATATTAAGCGGGGTGGACAGCCTCTATTCTATCGTGCAAATGCCGAAAGGAATTCCGGTCGGCACATTAGCAATCGGACCGGCAGGTGCAGCCAACGCAGGATTGCTCGCCGCACAAATTTTAGCCATGTGGGATAGTAAATTACTTTCCCGTTTACAGGCATTCCGCGACAATCAAACTAATACAGTGTTGGAAAATCCTGATCCGCGCTGCTAAAACAATAAAATTTTTGACCGCACTTTCGTACACGGCGTGCTTTTAAGGGATTTTTATATGCAAAAAAGTGCTTTATACCCTACCGTTTATGTGCTCGGCAACGGCCAACTCGGACGTATGTTGCGTTATGCCGGCGCACCGTTAGATATCAATGTAGAACCGCTGGCATTTAATGCACCGCTATTTCAATTACCGCAAGATGCTATCATTACGGCGGAAATTGAACGTTGGGAAGTAACGCCGCTTACACAAATGCTTGCTAATCACCCTAAATTCGTCAATAAAGACGTCTTCGGCAAATTAGCGGATCGTCTGACGCAAAAATCTTTGTTAGATGAACTGGATTTGCCGACTTCACCTTGGTGTTTACTAAAAAATGCGGTGAATTTTCCGGCAGTTTTTTCCAACATAGGCGAAAAACTGGTAGTAAAACGCCGAATGGGTGGATACGACGGGCGTGGGCAATGGATTATTAACAGTGAAAATCAAACTGTAATTACCGATGATTTATTCGGAGAGATCATTGCTGAACAATTTATTCCTTTTGATTATGAAGTCTCGTTGGTTGGTGCACGATTTAGAAACAGTGAAACACGTTTTTATCCCGTGACGCAAAATTTACAACAAAACGGCATTTTACGTTACAGTATTGCCGACGATAGCACTGCTCATTTGCAAGCGCAAGCGGAACAAATGCTCGGTAAAATCATGCATAAGCTGGATTATGTCGGCGTGATGGCAATGGAATGCTTTGTCGTTGGCAATAAGCTACTGATTAATGAGCTAGCACCACGCGTGCACAACAGCGGACACTGGACACAGCAAGGATGTTCCATCAGCCAATTTGAATTACACCTGCGCGCCCTACTGGATTTGCCGACACCGCCACTACAAACCTTTTCGTCAAGCGTTATGATCAATTTGATCGGTACGGAGCATAATCCGCAATGGTTGACAACCCCTTTCAGCCAACTGCATTGGTATGGCAAAGACGTTCGGCCGGGACGTAAAGTCGGACATATCAACCTGACTCATACCGATAAATCTATCTTAATCGCTCAGTTAGAAAAGTTGCGCACGCAATTACCTGAAGATTATCAATCCGGTTTAACTTGGGCGGTAGAAAAATTAAAATAATTTAATTTACCACTCCTTTTTCAAGATATTTTCTAAAAAAATTGAATTACTGTAAAATATTTTCAAACAAGGCTTGCTAATACAAGCCTTGTCAAGTATAAAGAAAACATTCCCTTTCTGTAAAAATTAAACACAACATTACAAGGATAATAACCATGTTTGAACATATTAAAGCAGCACCTGCCGACCCAATTCTCGGCTTAGCGGATTCATTCAAAGCGGAAACTCGCTCCCCAAAAATCAATTTAGGGATCGGCGTTTATAAAGACGACCTGGGCAATACGCCGATTATGCGAGCGGTTAAACAGGCTGAAGGGCGTTTATACGAACTGGAAACCAGTAAAAACTATTTGGCGATTGATGGGGTGGCAGAATTTAACGCTCGTACCAAAGAATTATTATTCGGGGCAGATTCTGAAGTAGTAAAAAAAGCGCGAGCTAAAACAGTACAAAGCCTTGGTGGTACAGGTGCATTACGCATTGCGGCTGAATTTATTAAGCGCCAAACCAAAGCTCAGAATGTTTGGATTAGTAATCCAACTTGGCCTAACCACAACGCAATTTTTAATGCCGTAGGAATCACGATTCGTGAATACCGCTATTATGATCCTAAACACAAGGCTTTGGATTGGGATAACCTAATTGCCGATTTAAGTAATGCGGGAGAAGGTGATGTGGTGTTATTACACGGTTGCTGTCACAACCCTACCGGTATTGATCCGACTCCGGAACAATGGAAACAATTAGCTGAGATGTCTGCAAAAAATGGTTGGCTACCGCTATTTGATTTCGCTTATCAAGGCTTTGCCAACGGGTTGGAAGAAGACGCTATCGGATTGCGGACTTTTGCAGCAAATCACAAAGAGTTATTAGTATGCAGTTCGTATTCAAAAAATTTCGGTTTATATAACGAACGCGTAGGTGCATTTACTTTAGTTGCCGAAACGGAAGAAATTGCGGCAACAGCCCTAACTCAGGTAAAAACCATCATTCGTACCCTATATTCCAACCCGGCCTCACATGGCGCGGCAACAGTTTCTTTAGTATTAGATGATCCCCTATTACGTGCCGAATGGGAAAACGAACTGGCGGAAATGCGCAACCGTATTAAACAAATGCGTCATAAATTTGTCGATTTATTAAAAGAATACGGCGCTCAACAAGATTTCGGTTTTATTATCGAACAGAACGGCATGTTCTCTTT
>CAJPST010000179.1 GCA_905373425.1 uncultured Mesocricetibacter sp. | reverse complement strand
GCATTAATGCTGTAAAAGGAGTAGAAATCGGCGACGGTTTCGCTGTGGTGGAACAGCTCGGTAGTGAACATCGTGACGAAATGACGCCTGAAGGTTTCCTTTCCAATCATGCCGGCGGCATTCTTGGCGGTATCAGTTCCGGACAACCGATTATCGCTACTATCGCTTTAAAACCTACTTCCAGCATTACTATTCCGGGACGTTCGGTGAATTTGGATAATCAATCGGTTGAGATTGTCACCAAGGGACGCCATGATCCTTGTGTCGGCATTCGTGCTGTACCGATTGCCGAGGCTATGATGGCTATTGTGCTATTGGATCATTTATTAAGACATAAAGCTCAGTGTGGTTTGAGGTAAAAAAACACGCGAAAAAACAACCGCACTTTTAGAGGATAACTTCGTTTATTCATAACGATAAATTTAATGAGTAATGATATGAAAGGAATATTGAAAACAACCTTATTTTTGACCGCACTTTTAACTTCAAATGTTATGGCGGCGCCGCAAGACTGGCAGAAAATAAAGCGCCCGGTGACAGGCGAGCCGACGCCGATCGGCAGTTATACCAACGGTTGTATCATTGGGGCACAAGCGTTGCCTTATAAGGGGGATGGTTACCAAGTCATTCGCATGAATAAAAACCGTTATTACGGGCACCCCGACATGATTAAGTATTTGCAACGTTTGGGTAAGAAAGTAAAAGACGCGGGAATGCCGACCATGTTGATCGGAGATATTGCGATGCCCGGCGGTGGGCGTTTTTTGACCGGGCATGCCAGCCACCAAATGGGCTTGGATGCAGATATTTGGCTTAGAATGGGCATGATGTCAGATCAAGATGCCCTCAATTCGGATGGTAAAGGTTTGTTGGTGGTGAACCGTAAAGCTCAGCGGGTAGATGATTCCATATGGAACGGCAATCATGCCGAGTTGATTCGTTTGGCCGCACAGGATACTCAGGTCAGTCGTATTTTTGTTAATCCGGCGATTAAATTGAAACTTTGTCAAACCGTCAAAGGCGATCGTAGTTGGTTACAAAAAATCCGCCCTTGGTTTGGGCATGACTCCCACTTTCATGTACGTTTAACTTGTCCGGCAGATGCAGCTTATTGTGAAAATCAAACTCCGGTGGCGGCAGGCGATGGTTGCGGAGCAGAGCTTTATTCCTGGTTTGAACCGAAAAAACCGTCTGCCGAGCCTATAAAACCAAAAGTTACACCGCCTGAGCCGTTTTTATGTCAACAGGTTCTGACATCGCCAAATCGTAGCGAGTGGCTTGAGTAAGCGAGTGATAATGGAATTTTCTGTCGAAATTATCGGATTATTGTTTTTTGTTGCATTAGTAGCGGGATTTATTGATGCGATAGCCGGCGGTGGCGGTTTGATCACTATTCCTGCTTTATTAATGACTGGAATGCCACCGGCATTAGCGTTGGGCACCAATAAGTTGCAGGCATGCGGCGGTTCTTTTTCCGCCAGTTTGTATTTTATCCGCCAACGCGCCGTAAATGTGCGCGCAGTTTGGTTGTTACTGGTAATGACTTTCATTGGAGCAACTCTCGGTACGATATTGATTCAGCAGGTTGATGCTTCGATTGTAAAAAAAATTCTGCCTTTTCTGATTTTTGCTATCGGTGCTTATTTTTTGTTGACCCCGAAACTGGGAGATGAAGATCGACAGCAACGTTTGTCCTATGCGATGTTTGCATTTAGTGCCGGATTCGGAATTGGGTTCTACGACGGCTTTTTTGGGCCAGGAACAGGGTCTTTCCTCAGTCTTGCTTGTGTGACTTTGCTTGGATTTAATTTAGCAAAGGCGACGGCACACGCTAAGGTATTAAATTTCACCTCAAATATCGCCTCGTTGATTTTCTTTCTGATTGGCGGGCAGATTATGTGGGTTGTCGGTTTGGCAATGATGGCAGGGCAGTTTATCGGCGCTAATCTGGGGGCAAAAATGGTGCTAAGTAAAGGCAAGACATTGATCCGACCGATGGTGGTGGTCATGTCGTTTATAATGACTGCCAAAATGGCGTATGATCAAGGTTGGTTTAATTAATGGCGGAACAGGAAAATTTACGTTTAACCGCACGGGTCGGCTATCAACCGCATTTTTCGTGGTCATATTTATTACCACAATACTGGGGGATTTGGTTAGGCGTGTTTTGTTTGCTGATATGCGCGTTTATTCCTTTCCGTTTACGTGATAAGTTCGCAGCGAAATTAGGTGGTGTAATTGCGAAAAAAGCAGCGAAACCACGCCATAAAGCCCGTGTTAATCTGCAATATTGTTTCCCTCACTGGTCTGAAGAAAAGCGTGAAAAAGTAATTGATGAAATGTTTGTCACGGTTACACAGGTAATGTTAGGGATTGGGGAAATTGCTGTTCGTTCCCACGCCCACCTTCAAAGCAGAGCGGAATTTATCGGTTTGGAGTATCTTCAGAATGCCCGTAGCGCGGGACAAAAGATTATTTTGTTGGTTCCTCATGCGTGGTCGATTGATGCTTCTGGAATTATTTTACATAGTTACGGAATTCCCATGTCTTCAATGTTTAATCCGCATCGAAATCCTTTAGTCGATTGGTTATGGACGATTGTTCGACAACGTTCAGGTGATAAAATGCATGCCCGACAAAATGGAATTAAACCATTTTTAGCGGAAATAAAAAGTGGTAAGGTTGGCTATTATCTACCTGATGAAGATTATGGCGCCGAAGTGAGTGAGTTTGTTGACTTTTTCGCGACATATAAAGCAACCTTACCTGTTAATAAAATTGCTCGATTAGCAAAAGCAGTGGTTATTCCGATGTTTCCGCGCTATAACGCAAAAAATGGTAAATATGAAATAGAGCTTCACCCGCCTATGGAGCTAAATGATGATCCCGTACAATCCGCTCGGGCGATGAATGCAGAAATTGAAAGTTTTGTTACGCCGACACCGGAGCAATATGTATGGATTTTACGATTATTAAAGACTCGTAAAAACGGTGAAGATATTTATCAATAAATCAATCTGAATATTATGTCACAAAAAACTTTTGAAAAACTGACCGCACTTTTAGACGCCAATCAGGCGAGCTATCGTGTAGTCGAACATCCGACAGCAGGAAAATCGGAGGAAGTGGCGAAAATTCGTGAAACTCAAATCGGGCAGGGCGCCAAAGCCTTAGCTTGTGTAGTGAAAAAAACGAGTAGTAAGCAATATGTTTTGGCGGTATTGCCTGCCGATCAACAGGCGGATCTAACATTATTGGCGGCCAATTTGGGCGGAGTCAGGGCATCTCTTATCAGTCCGGTTGAAGTGGCAGAGCTGACCGACTGTGTCTTTGGTGCAATTCCGCCGTTTAGTTTCCATCCTGAGTTATTGTTGGTTGTCGATCCTTTTTTATTTGAGCGTTATGAGGAACTGGCATTCAATGCCGGCACGTTGGAGCGTTCCATTATTTTAAACGCACAGGATTATCGGCGCATTGCCAAAGCACAATGGATTTCTTTCAGAAAAACCGGCGAATAAAAAATCTGATAAATAAAAATAAGAGAACAAGCGCGTTTCATTTTTTTTGTGTTAAAATCATTCTTTTGTAAAAAACCTTTTATTTTTTGACCGCACTTTTGAGTAGCAAATTATGACAGAAACTAAAAAACAGTTAGAATTGATTAAATCCTCCATCAAATCTATTCCCAACCATCCTAAGGAAGGCATTATTTTCCGAGATATTACCAGCTTGACTGAAGTACCGGAAGCGTTTGATGCCGTTATTAAATTAATTGCAGAAAAATATAAAAATCAAGGCATTACAAAAATCATCGGTACCGAATCACGCGGATTTATTTTTGGCGCGCCAGTCGCAGTGGCACTTCATTTACCGTTTATTTTGGTGAGAAAACCCGGTAAATTGCAACGCACGACTATTTCCGAGTCTTATCAGTTGGAATATGGCGAAGATACGCTGGA
>CAJPST010000178.1 GCA_905373425.1 uncultured Mesocricetibacter sp. | reverse complement strand
GAAGAAGAGATACGAGCCAATCACGATAAAATGGTGGCTCACGCAGAGCAGGCCGCGAAGGATTTGCTGGCACATTTGGAGAAATTTGCCTAACCTGTTGTTCTCATTAAAACCCTGATGGGATAGCGATCCTTATTTTCTTTAACAATTTGGATGATTAATCTATTTGTATAACGGCGATGCGGCCGTTATACTGACTAAACTCCTTATCATAAAATCAGTTAGTGAAATACGGCATTTAATCTGCTGATTTTTCTTGCTTTTTTATGAGGGGAGCAGCCACCTCCGCGCGGCTGAGTGTTGAAACAGCTAAACGTGTTTTCCCCACGCGAATCGTACCAAGCAGCCGCCTCCGCGCGGCTGTGTGTTGAAACATGGACGAGGAAAGCGGATTGCCTATGATTGCGCAAGCAGCCACCTTCTGGCGGCTGTTTGGTATTGAAACAATGGTTGCTTTACGTAAGGCCATGCTAGTTAATTCGCAATGCCTTTATGGCGGAGTAGAGCGTCTAGTGTCGGTTTGCGTCCTCTGAAGCGTTCAAACAGTGTCATTGGTTCTTCCGAACCGCCTCTTGTGAGGATTTCATCTAAGAAGGATTTACCGGTTGTCGGGTTGAAAATACCTTCTTCTTCAAAGCGTGAATAAGCGTCGGCAGAAAGCACCTCCGCCCACAAATAACTGTAATAGCCGGCAGCATAGCCACCTGCGAAAATATGGCTGAAGCTATGTGGTGTACGCGCCCATTCAACACCTTTAATGACGGCGACCTGTTGTTTCACTGATTTTAGTTGGTCTAAAATTTGGTCTGCTTTGTTCGGTTGATAGTTGTGATGTAAACGGAAGTCAAACAACCCGAATTCCAATTGACGCAATACGAACATAGCGGCTTGGAAATTTTTTGCTTTGAGTAACTGAGTCAGTTTTTCTTTCGGTAACGGTTCGCCTGTTTGATAGTGTCCCGAAATAAATGCCAAGGCTTGTTCTTCCCAACACCAGTTTTCTAAAAATTGGCTTGGTAATTCCACTGCATCCCAAGGTACGCCGTTAATCCCGGCAACTTCGCCGATATCGATTTGCGTCAGCATATGGTGAATACCATGCCCGAATTCATGGAATAGCGTGGTGACTTCATCGTGGGTAAATAAGGCAGGTTGATCGCCAATTGGTGCGTTGAAGTTACAAGTCAGATAGGCAACAGGTTTTTGTAGGGAGCCGTCCGCTTTGCGCTTACGCCCGATACAATCGTCCATCCACGCGCCACCACGTTTGTGTTCACGCGCGTAGAGATCCAAATAAAAGCTACCGCGAACTTCATCGGTTTCATCAATTAAATCAAAAAAACGTACGTCTTTATGCCAAGTGTCAACACCGAAACGTTCTACCGCACGGATATTAAAGATACGCTTAATTAGCTCAAATAGACCCGAAAGTACGCGATCTTCGGGGAAGTAAGGGCGAAGCTCTTCATCATTAATGGAATATTGTGCTTGTTTCTGTTTTTCGCTGTAAAAAGTGATATCCCATGGCTCAAGTGCGGTCACATTTTCTGTCGTTTTACAAAATTCTTCTAATTCGGCCAGTTCTTTTTCCCCTTGTGGTTTACAACGAACGGCTAAATTTTCAAGAAAATCGAACACTTGCTGCGGATTTTCAGCCATTTTAGTAGCTAAGGAAAGATCGGTGTAATGTTCAAAGCCCAGTAATTTGGCCAGCTCAACCCGTAAAGTTAAAATTTCTTCCATCACTGCGCTGTTATCCCATTTTCCGGCATTTGGGCCTTGTTCGGAAGCTCGCGTGACAAATGCGCGATACATTTCTTCACGTAACTGGCGATTTTCACAATACGTCATCACCGGCAAATAACTTGGAATTTCAAGAGTGAAGCGATAGCCCTCTACACCTTTATTTTGAGCGGATTGTTTTGCTGCTTGTAGGGCGCTTTCCGGTAAGCCTTTAAGTTGATTTTCATCTGTAACGATTTTTTCCCAACCCATAGTCGCATCTAACACATTATTGCTGAATTGAGAGTTCAATTCGGATAAGCGTGTGACGATCTCACCATAACGTTTTTGTTGTTCTGCCGGTAATGAAATTCCCGATAGTTCAAAATCGCGCAGGCTGTTTTCTATTGCTTTTTTCTGTGCTTGGCTGTAATTGGCAAATTCTGCACTATTTTTCAACTGTAAATAAGCGTTATATAAGCCTTGATGTTGTCCTACCCAAGTGCCGTATTCGGCAAGTAACGGCAAACAGGCTTGATAGACTTCACGCAATTCAGGGCTGTTTTTTACCGCATTTAAATGACTGACGGGCGACCAAGCTCTACTCAAACGTTCGTTCACTTCTGCGAGTGGTTGACAAAAATTTTCCCAGCTAAAGTTAGGTTGATTTAAAACTTGTTCCGTAGTTTTACGGCATTCTTGGATAAGTTGTTCTACCGCAGGTTGAATATGTTCCGGTTTAATTTTAGAGAATTGAGGTAAATCGGATTTTTCTAATAATGGGTTAGTCATAAAATTTCCTTTATTAACAAATGTACTGTTTAAATTGGGATGTATTCTACAGAATCAAGTTTAAAAAATCTAAAAAATAGTAGATAATGAGCCGAGTCTGTGTGTATATGGTTTGCTTGCATGAAATTTTTATATATTGGATTAGATTTTTTGTCTTTGGGATTAGGTGTTGTCGGGGTATTTTTACCGGGGCTTCCTACTACGCCGTTTTTGTTTGGCACGCTTTTCTTTTTTGCTAAAAGCTCTCCGCGATTGCATTCGTGGTTTCTTGGCACAACCATTTATCGTAAGCATTTAAAAACGTTTAATGAGCAACGGGCCTTAACCAAAAAGTCAAAAACTTATATCTTGATTATCGCCACAAGCATGCTGGCTCTTTCGTTTTATGCGATGCCGAATATTTACGGCAAAATAGCGATCGGTATTTTATTATTAGTGAAATACTGGTTCTTTTTCTTTAGAGTTAAAACGATAGAGAGTTAATGATTTATCAGTTATAGAGCGTCGGCATGTGAATGATATGGTAGGCGCAACGCTAAGAACTAAGTGGCTAAGAACAAAGTGCGGTCGAAAAATTGAAAGAAATATCGACCGCACTTTTTTATTCGTTATAAATTAGCCTACCACTTGCGGCAGGTAACCTGCTTTGATAGCGAACGGGATGGAAGCGATAATGATACCGAGAATAGAGGCGATGAATAATATAGTGTTGCCTCCCCAAACGCGATAAGGTAGTTGCGGATGTTTTTGGCGGGCTTTATACACTAATGCCGCCGGTAAAACTACAGCGTAGAAGGCAAACATTTGCCCTGCATAGCCTAATGCCAAAATAAATCCTTCAGGATAAAAAAAGGCAAACAGCAGTGGCGGAAGGAAGGTCAATACGCCTAGAGTTAAACGATTAGCTGAAATGTTGAACGAACGTTTGAGTAAGTCATCGACACATTCTAATAAACCTAACGCCACACCTAAAAAAGACGTAATCAAGGCCAATGCGGAGAACAGTTTCACTGCTCCAGCAATCATTTCGCTGCCGGTGATTTGTCGGGTAGCCTCAACTAAACCGTTTAATGTCGGATCTTGCTGTAATATTTGCAGGAACATATTTTGCGTTAATACGCCATGAGTAGAAAGTTGCCAGATAATATAACCGCTTAAGGTGATCAGCGAACCTACAATAATAGAAAATCTTAATGCCTTAACATTGCCTTCCAAATAGTTATTTAAGGCCGGAATTGAGCCATGGAATCCAAACGCGGTGAAAAAGATTGGGGAAGCAGAAATTAATAAAGCGTTGTCAATCGGCATTGCCATTAGGTTTTGCAGTTTAATTTCAGACATTAATAACATCAATACAAAAGCTAACGAAGCCAGCATAAGAAAGAATAATATGCGGTTTATGCCATCGGTAGGTCTAGTACCGAAAACAATAAATGAGCCAAAAA
>CAJPST010000177.1 GCA_905373425.1 uncultured Mesocricetibacter sp. | reverse complement strand
GTTTCTTTTTCTTCTTATTTTGACCATTATCTATAGATGGCTCTTCAGTAGGCTCAGTCAGAAGAGAAATAAGCCCATCCACGGTTTGTCTATATAAATTATTACTAGAAGAAATATGATTTATAAAACTCAAGACATCATCATTTTTGACTGCACTCAGCCATTGCTCAATTTGTAGCTCGGAAGCTTTTGCTGCTTTATAGCGATTACTCGAATAAAGCCAGTTCTGAGCCAAATGGGATACATTCGCTGTGTAATACATATAATCTAGAAACGCATCCGTAATTAGAATATCGTAAAGCGGATTATTATTTTCGTCTGCATTACTGATAGCTTCTAAAGATTTCGCCGTACGAGCCGAAATACCGCTTGCCACCACTAACGCATACTCACGCAGAAATTGCTTTTTGGCCTCTTGATTTTTCCATAGTAAGTCATAATCATTATCTGCATATATTTTCGCCACTTCAGAGCGAAATTGCAGTTCCTGCATACCGATGGTTTCTGTTAATTTCGCTTCTGCCAGCGCCTGCTTTTCCAAGGCAATGCGTTCTTCCTCAGCTTTGCGTTCAGCCTCTAAACGAGCCTCTTCAGCTTGTTTTTCCAATTCCATTTGCTGTGTTGCCAAGTCAACAACGATGTTCTCATTGTCATTATTTGACAAAGCTTCAGACGTTGAATTAGGCTCGGCGAGCCCATCGCCTTGTTCGGCCGTCACGCCGTTTTGCTCCTCAGTAGCACTGTTTGACTCGGCAATTGCACACCCCGTACACAAACAGGACAGCAAAACCGCCAGACGCGCCAATTTAAATGAAAAATGTTTCTCTTGCATTTAAGTTCCTTAAAAAATACACATAAAATTAACCGCACTTTTAAGCTAATCGGCTCTAAAATGCGGTCAAAAAAAATCCATTTTATCTTGTTCCCGCCGTTTCGCCCGGTTCTGGTTTTAGATCTACCACATATAATTTAGCCAAATCTGCCGCCATATTTTCCGCTTCTTTTAAGAAGAAATCAGGAGCTTCATAGTCTTTCGGCAAATCATCAATATCTTTCAACTCTTTTTTACCTTCGCGTTTAAAACGTGCATTTAAATCTTTCAAACGTTTAGCTTCGTCTTTATCATTCTCCGCTTTACGTTTGGCGAAATTTAATGAAAGATATTTGCGCTCACGGCGCTCATCACGAATTTTCAAATCTTCAGCTAACACAATAAATTCAGGTTCTTTAGCAATGCGCGCCAAATGTTTTGCTTTCAATGTCTGAATCGTCTCATTGGCTTTTGCACTTTGCGAATAGGTTGCAGCCGGAATTTTATCCCACGGTAATGCATTATCTTCCTTTTCTTCACCAAATTCTTGAATATCAATCAACGCAGGGAAATCAATATCGGCAGCTACACCTTTCAACTGAGTGCTTCCCCCGTTGATACGATAAAATTTCTGGATCGTGTATTGGATAAAACCAAGCGGTGTCTGTTCCAAATCATATACGAAATTCAACGAACGACTTTGTTGCACCGTTCCTTTACCGAAAGAATTCTGACCAATAACTACACCACGATTATAATCCTGCATTGCCGCTGCAAAAATTTCGGAAGCCGAAGCGCTGAAACGGTCAATCATAACTAACAGTGGGCCAGTATAAACTTGTGCACTATCAGGATCCTCATGTACGCGAATACGATTGTAAGCATCCCGAACCTGTACTATAGGGCCGTCACTAATAAACAAGCCGCTTAATTCAACAGCTTCCGTTAACGCGCCACCACCATTCTCACGCAAATCAATAATTAAAGCCGTAGCTTTTTGAGTTTTCATTTCATTTAACAACTTACGCACATCTTGCGCTAAGCCAATATAAAAACTCGGAATTTTGATTACCGCAACATTTTCGCCATTCACTTTTTCTACAGTGAGCTTCGCTGCACGATCCTCAATTCTTACCTTATCACGTACTAAAGTTACAACATGACTTTTGCCGCCTTTAGCCGGTTCAATTTCTAAACGAACTTTGGTGCCTTTTTTGCCTTTGATCTTATCAACAACATCTTCCAAACGCCAACCAACAACATCTTCAATTTCACCGGTTGCCTGACCGACACCGACAATTTTCTCGCCTGCTTTGATTTTCTTGCTTTTATCGGCTGGCGCACCGGGTACTAAAGAACGAATAACAGTTTCGTCATCTTCTTGTTGCAATGTCGCCCCGATTCCCTCCAAAGATAAATTCATATCTTCTGTGAAATTTTTCGCCGTGCGTGGGGCTAAATAACTGGTATGCGGATCTATTTCTCGAGCAAACGCATTTAAATATAATTGTACAATATCGTCCGCTTTAGTTTGAGTTAAACGGCGAATGGCTAAATTATATCGTTTAGTCAGTTTTTTCTTAATTTCAGGCCATTTTTTATCCTGTAATTTTAAATTAATAATATCGTTTTTTACCCGTTGTTGCCATAGTCTATCGGCATCTGCAATCGTTTTTGGCCATGGTGCTTTTTCACGATCGATTTCAATTTGATCATCATCTTTTAAATCAGGTTCTTTATCCAATAAAGACAAAGCGTATTCATAGCGCTGATAACGGCGCTTCATCATAAAATCATACATTGTGAAAGCGATGTCTAACTTACCTTCGTTCAATTCGTCATCTAAATTCTTGGCAAATCTCGTGCGCATTTCATCAATGTCGGATTGAATAAACGTATTATGGCTAAAATCCAACAACTTCAAATAACGATCAAAAATCTTTTCGGAAAACGCATCGTCCAATTGAAACTTACGATAATGAGATTGAGTTAAACGCGTAGTAACACGCTTCGTTGCCAATGCATTTTCCGATGTAGGACGAGGTGTTACGATCTCACTACTTTTAATCTCAGCAGGCACTGCCATCGCATTTGTCATATCTAATAACAATGCGCTGACAGCAAACATCACAAAATAACTTCTAGATTTGTTCAATTTCATTTAGCTTTCCTAATAACCCAAAAACATCATATACCAATCTAATCCGACTGAATATTTATGATGTATTATGCGCCGTTAAAATATCCTACGGCTATACTAATACTATTATGTATATAAAAGTTTGATACTTAAAGAGCCTAAGCAAATAAATGCTCAGCCGCCACACTCATCACCAAACCGTTTTCCAGCTGTACTCGAGCGCTGTCTTTAATTAACTCTAAAACCACTGCATTTTTTGCATTATCTCCAACTTTCACTTTCACTTTGCTACCTTTCTCCAAAGAAGCGAAATCAACTTTTCGGAACTCCACTTTTGGTTTAGCCTCCGATCCATCTTTGCGAAGTGCGGTCGGTTTTTTGGCTGTTCTCGCGTTTACTTTTTTATCTGCCGGCTTACGTGCAGGGCGTTTTTTATTCGCTTTTGTTGCTGCTCTTTCAGCCGCTTTTTTCTCTGCAAATTTTGCTTTCGCTTCCGCCAGTTGTTGCGCTGCGTGTTCAACGTGTTGCTGTTCTAAAACGCCGGCAGGATTACCGTATAAATCCACGCGAACAGCCCCTTCACGACAACCATGTAAATAACGCCAATTGGACGTATATTGACGCAAAGCATGACGCAATTGAGTTTTGCTCACTCGCGGATCATCTTGTAATGCCTCTGCCAAATCCTGAAATAAACCGATCTTAATTGGTTTAGCTTCTCCATCTAAAGCAAAACAAAGAGGAAATTTTTCCGCTAAATAAGCGATAATTTCTTTGTTGCTTGACAACTTTGGCGCTTCTTCAAGCTGAACGTCAATTTGAGTTTCATTGGTTTGTGTTTCTGTCATTACGAATTCCTGAGTAGCACTTTAAAATACAAAAAATAAACCGCATTTTAGCCTAAATTCTCTAAAAATGACAATTGTTAATCAAAATAAATCTGCGCAATTTTAAAATCTCCCCTTTTTCTGACCGCACTTCGACTAAAATGTTTCAAAATTCGGATAATCCAGTATAGAAT
>CAJPST010000176.1 GCA_905373425.1 uncultured Mesocricetibacter sp. | reverse complement strand
GGGAAAATATGGGATTTGGTGTTTATGAGGACGGTTTTTTACAAATCGTTAATCCGGATGAATATGAATTTGTATTTAAATATATTGATAAATTATTAGAACCAACGGTTGTTTGGGGTGTAACGGCTTTAGGTAATTTATTAGTTTGGGAAGGAAATAATAATTGAATTATTGCTTCCGATGTTAGTTGTATCCTTGATTTAGGAAAAGTGAAAAATAAGATGAGAAAAAGCAAAGAAAACGATAAAATTTCAGTACAAATAAATGCCTTTCACGCTTTTTACTCGGAAAAGCATTCAAATTTAGACGGTAAATTAACCAATTTTCGGTCTTTGCGTAACTGCTACATAAATACTAGGCGTTTTGCAAAACGCTGGAAAAAACGACCGCACTTTTTTACAATAAACTTCATCAAACGGGTGACTATTAGGCAAAACCCAATATTAATTTAAGGACACCAACTTGACAAAGCAACACAGCGAAACATTCACCCTCGAACCGCAGGATAACTACCGCTTGCAATCTCTTTGCGGTGCATTTGATCAAAATATCCAACTGATTGAAAAAGAATTTAACCTGATTATTTCCCGTCGTAATTTTACCTTCACTATTCAATCCAACGATGATGAAGCCAAACCGCATCATATTCAATTGATTAAAAGTGCGGTCAAATTAATCGAAGATTTATATCTCGCTACAGCTCCCGTACGAGGACAGATTAAGGAAATGGATTTAGAAGACGTGCATATTGCCATTCAGGAAAGCCGAATGCTGTCGCAACAAAGTGACGAACGCGCTGAAAGCAAAGCATACAGCACCACGATTAAAACCAAACGCGGGTTGATTAAACCGCGCGGAAAAAATCAGATTGAGTATCTGCATAATATCTTAACTCACGATATCAGTTTTGGGATCGGGCCTGCGGGAACGGGAAAAACCTTTTTGGCAGTGGCCGCAGCAGTGGAAGCGTTGGAGCGGCAGGAAGCCCGACGTATTTTGCTAACTCGTCCGGCAGTAGAGGCCGGAGAAAAACTAGGTTTTCTGCCCGGCGATTTAGGTGCGAAAATCGAGCCTTATTTACGTCCGTTGTATGACGCACTGTTTGAAATGCTTGGTTTTGAGAGAGTACAAAAACTGATGGAACGTAATGTGATTGAAATTGCACCGCTTGCCTATATGCGTGGACGCACTCTAAACGACAGCTTTATTATTCTTGATGAAAGCCAAAATACCACAGTGGAGCAAATGAAAATGTTCCTCACCCGTATTGGTTTTAATTCCAAAGCAGTGATTACCGGCGACATTACTCAAATCGATTTACCGCGCAGTCAGAAATCCGGCTTGCGTCACGCCATAGATGTACTGTGCAACGTGCCTGAATTGAGTTTCAATTATTTTGACAGTAAAGACATTGTACGTCACCCTGTCGTAGCAAAGGTCGTGCAAGCCTATGAAAAATGGGAAGCTGAGGATGAAATCCGTAAACAAAAAGTTGCAGAACAACGTCAAGCGGAACGTGAGCTTACGGAAAATATAAAACAAAACTAAAATTAACCGCACTTTCTGTCATCGAGATAACAAAAAAGCCATTTAGCATTCACTAAATGGCTTTTGTTTTTATGTTTTATTGTTTAGCCACAATTTTGCCGTCAACGTAATCCACGCTAATCGGTTTTTCCGGTAGCAAACTGCCGGAAAGGATTTGTTGCGCTAACGGGTTCTCAATTTCTTGTTGAATCGCACGTTTTAACGGACGCGCTCCGTAAATCGGGTCATAGCCGATTTCGCCGATGTAATTGAGGGTGGCGTCAGTAAAGTGTAACACATAGCCACGGCTTTCCATGCGGTTGATTAAGCGTTTTAACTGAATTTCCGCAATGGCGCGAATGTTGTCTTTATTCAACGGATGGAACACCACGGTTTCGTCAATTCGGTTAATAAATTCCGGACGGAAATGTTGGCTCACCACAGACATCACTAACGCTTTCATGTCGTCGTAGCTTTCTTCTTGGTTGCCTTGAATCAAATCGGAACCTAAGTTAGAGGTCATGATCACCACCGTATTGCGGAAATCCACGGTTCTGCCTTGTCCGTCGGTTAAACGGCCGTCATCCAACACTTGCAACAAGATATTAAATACATCGTGGTGCGCTTTTTCCACTTCGTCGAGCAAAATCACGGAATACGGACGGCGACGCACAGCCTCGGTTAAATAACCGCCTTCTTCATAACCCACATAGCCCGGAGGTGCACCGACCAAGCGGGACACGCTGTGTTTTTCCATGAATTCGGACATGTCGATACGCACCATGGCATCTTCGCTATCAAACAAGAATTTTGCCAAGGTCTTACACAATTCGGTTTTACCTACGCCGGTTGGCCCTAAGAACAAGAAGGAACCAATTGGGCGATTCGGATCGGAAAGTCCGGCACGGCTACGACGAATAGCATTCGCCACGGCATCCACGGCTTCGTTTTGCCCGATAACGCGTTTGTGCAATTCCTCTTCCATGCGCAAGAGTTTTTCTTTTTCACCTTCCATCATTTTGGCGACCGGGATGCCGGTGGCACGGGAAAGCACTTCGGCGATTTCCTCATCGGTCACGCGGTAGCGTAGTAAGGTCATTTCCTTGCCTTCGCTCGTTTCTGCTTGCGCCAATTGTTTTTCCAACGATGGAATCACACCGTATTGCAATTCGGACATTTTATTTAAATCGCCTGCACGACGGGCTTGTTCCATTTGGGTGCGCGCGTTTTCCAGTTCTTCTTTGATATGCTGCGTGCCGGAAAGGGCGGCTTTTTCGGATTTCCACACTTCTTCCAGTTCGGCATATTCACGTTCTTTTTCCGCCAATTCTTTTTCTAACATCTCCAAGCGTTTGCGGCTGGCATCGTCATCTTCTTTCTTCAATGCCTGCTGTTCTAACTTCAGTTGGATAATGCGTCGCTCCAAGCGATCCAATGGCAACGGTTTGGAATCGATTTCCATCCGAATGCTGGATGCCGCTTCATCGATCAAGTCGATGGCTTTATCCGGCAACTGACGATCGGAAATATAACGATTCGACAAGGTTGCCGCTGCGACAATCGCAGGGTCGGTAATTTCAACGTGGTGGTGCAATTCATAACGTTCTTGTAAGCCACGCAAAATAGCAATCGTATCTTCCACGCTTGGTTCGCCCACGAACACTTTTTGGAAACGACGTTCAAGTGCCGCGTCTTTTTCAATGTATTGGCGATATTCGTCTAACGTGGTTGCACCCACACAATGCAATTCACCACGCGCCAAACTTGGTTTTAACAAGTTGCCCGCATCCATGGCGCCATCGGTTTTACCCGCACCGACCATGGTGTGAATTTCATCAATAAATAAAATGACACGGCCTTCTTCCTGCGCCAATTCTTTTAATACGGCTTTCAGGCGTTCTTCAAATTCACCGCGGTATTTTGCCCCGGCGATTAATGCGCCCATATCAAGTGAAAGTACGCGTTTATTTTTCAAACCTTCTGGTACTTCGCCGTTCACAATACGCTGTGCCAACCCTTCCACAATAGCGGTTTTACCTACGCCAGGTTCACCGATAAGAACCGGGTTATTTTTAGTACGGCGTTGCAACACTTGGATGGCACGGCGAATTTCTTCATCACGTCCGATAACCGGATCCAATTTGCCGCTTTCTGCCCGAGCGGTAAGGTCAATCGTATATTTTTCCAACGCTTGACGGCTGTCTTCTGCATTTTGATCGTTCACAGACTGTCCTCCTCGAATTTGTTTCACTGCTTGTTCTAGGCTTTCTTTTTTGGCACCGCACTTACGCAAAATTTCATTTAATGCACCTTTTTCTTCTAGTGCAGCTAATAAAAACAACTCAGAAGAAATAAATTTATCATTGTTGCGTTGTGCAATTTTATCGCATAAGTTCAACAGGTTAAGCAATCCTCGAGAAACTTGTACATCGCCACCGTTGCCTGAAACCTGAGGTAATTTTGCCAACTCGCTATTTAACTCATTACGCAATAACGCTACATTAACTCCCCCTGCCGTTAGAA
>CAJPST010000175.1 GCA_905373425.1 uncultured Mesocricetibacter sp. | reverse complement strand
ATCAATTTGATCGGAATAGGCGAATCCTGTTTTTTCCCCGCTCACCGCCCGTACGCCTACACCGCGATCGATATGAAATCCGCCTTCTTTAATAATACCGTCTTCCAATACCCAGCTTTCGTCTTGGCTGAGCTGAAAGTATAAATCCGCGTAATCAATATTACGCTGTGACATCAAATCAAAAATATTCGGTAAATCGGAAAGGGAAAGGTTGCTTGGTGTCAAAAGACTGTTAGTTACTTGATTTAACATGATTTTCTCTTAATTAAAATGAAAAGTGCGGTCGGTTTTGGCGACGTTTTATTTTTAACCCCCGCAGAATAGAAACCGACGCGATGTATTTATTTCTATTATTCCATTAAAAAGGAATAATTGGCGATCGTCATATCATCTAAATAGTCAGCGTAATTATCAATTACTGCTTTTTGCATTTAAAGTTTTAATGCCTCGGGAGCGTTTTTTTTCCAAATGCATATTTAACACTCTGGAAACACGCTCAAAATCGAGATCATCATAATTTTTCTTAAATTCTAAAAACTCAATTCCAGCCTTACGACAGGCTTCACGTTTAATGGCATCACGTTCAACAGCATTTTCTTGATAATGCCCGGCGCCTTGATATTCAATAATAATTACCGCTTCCCCGCTAGAGTCCACAATTACAAAATCTACCCGTTTAGCGTTAACTAAACGAAATGCATCGTCATTTTCTGAGCCCAAAAATTCTCCCATTGCTACTTGGGGAAATAATCTGACAATTTGTCCTTTATAAAATTTTTCCAGATGTTTTTCTAGCTTACGAAATAGTTTATATTCACTACGATTCATCAACGGGCGCTTAAAATACTGCGCATTAGACACTTTAGATAATGCTGTAGTTTCAGTTATCAATGGTTCACCAAAAGGGCGTACCGATTTATTTTGATTGCTATTATAGCTATTACTATAATTGCGATTGTAATTTGAGTTATTGCTGTAACGATCAGAATTATTACGATATCTTGTTCTCTTCCCTTTCTTACTCTTGCTAAACAATCTAATTAATATAATAGTGATACCAACAATAATGAATATTAAAGGTAGGTTGTTTGTAATAGTTCTCATAAGATTATCCTGGTTCCGGTACGGTCGTAAGTTAGATTGGTCATTCTCTCATACGACACACTATATTTATATACTTTTGCGCTATAATTCTGGCAAAACTTGCGAAAAACCGACCGCACTTTTAAGGCATCGTATTAAATCACATTACTACCACATCAAACTGATCTTGATTATAAAAGACTTCGGTTTTTACCTGCACTTGTTTACCGATAAATACTTCAAGTTCCGCTAATAATCCGCCTTGACTTTCTTCATTATTCAGATAATCGGCAACAACATGGGATGCGTACACCACAAACTGTTCGCTGGCGAATAGATGGTTGACTCGGATAATTTCACGTGCAATTTCGTAACATACGGTTTCAACGGTTTTAAGTTGACCACGCCCCTTACAAACCGGGCATTCGCCACATAAAATATGTTCGAGACTTTCGCGTGTCCGTTTGCGGGTCATCT
This sequence comes from uncultured Mesocricetibacter sp., assembly GCA_905373425.1. Classification (GTDB taxonomy): domain Bacteria; phylum Pseudomonadota; class Gammaproteobacteria; order Enterobacterales; family Pasteurellaceae; genus CAJPST01. The sequence continues at coordinate 2,492 of CAJPST010000175.1, read as the reverse complement.
CCACCAAGCCGAGGCGGGTGAAACCGTTGACATTGGTTTTAACCCGGTCTTTGGCTAATGCTTCCTCTAATGATTGAATCACGCGGTTACGGTGTTCATCGGATTGCATATCAATAAAATCAATGATAATAATGCCGCCTAAATTACGTAGTTGCAGTTGTTGTGCTATAGCTTGAGTCGCTTCAATGTTGGTGTTAAAAATGGTTTCTTCTAGGTTGCGATGGCCTACGAACGCGCCTGTATTGATGTCAATTGTGGTCATCGCTTCGGTTTGTTCGATAATTAAATATCCGCCTGATTTAAGATTAACCCGTTTATCCAGCGCGGTTTGAATTGCACGTTCTACACCATAAACATCAAATAATGGCTGGTTTCCGGTATATAACACTAAATGCTCGGTTAAATCGGGCATAAATTCTTCGGTGAATTGTTTTACTTCGGCATAATAAAGTTTGGAATCAATGCGGATCTTCTCGATTTCCGTTCCGACAAAATCACGTAGCACCCGTTGCGCTAATGCCAATTCTCCGTACAGCATGGATTTGGTTTCATATTTTGCCTTTCGCTCCATAACTTTCCGCCATAGGCGTTTTAGAAAATCCGCATCTTGTTTCAATTCTTCTTCCGATACGCCTTCTGCTGCCGTGCGGATAATATAACCGCCCAGTTCATCACAATAAGGTTCAACTAATGCTTTTAGACGTGCTCGCTCTTCTTCGCTTTCAATCCGTTGTGATACGCCGACATGGCTGTTTTCCGGCATAAATACCAGATAGCGTGATGGTAGTGTGATGTCGGTCGTTAGGCGCGCGCCTTTAGTTCCTAGCGGATCTTTTACTACCTGCACAACAATATCTTGTCCTTCACGCACTAGATCGAAAATATCTTTCACTATAAATTGTTTTTTCTCGTTTTCATCTACGCATTCTGTGTGGGAAACTATATCCGAAGCATGCAAAAACGCCGCTTTCTCCAAGCCTATATCCACAAAAGCAGATTGCATACCGGGTAGTACGCGGGTGACGCGCCCTTTGTAGATATTACCGACAATTCCTCGTTTTGCCTGACGTTCGATATGCACTTCCTTTAAAATTCCCGTATCTACCAGCGCGATACGGGTTTCATTCGGTGTTACATTGACTAATAATTCAACTACATTCATAGAAGGTACCAAAAAACTTTTTAACTAATTCTAGTTTAAATAAAAGGAAAATAGAATAACACAGCTAATTATTGTAGAATGTGACCTTTCTCAAATTTATGCTGAATAAAGATAAAAAAATTGCGAGGTTAGGATGTTTGGATTGGATCCAACAATCATTACATTTACGGTTTATATTTTGGGTATGCTATTGATAGGCTTTATTGCCTATCGTTACACTAATAATTTATCTGATTATATTTTAGGCGGGCGTCGCTTAGGTAGCTTTGTAACAGCTATGTCAGCCGGTGCGTCCGATATGTCGGGTTGGTTGTTAATGGGCTTGCCCGGTGCGGTATATGCCGCAGGCTTAGTAGAAAGTTGGATCGCTATCGGATTGACGCTCGGTGCATATTGTAACTGGTTGTTTGTTGCCGGGCGACTACGGATCTACACGGAGTTCAACAATAACGCTCTGACTTTGCCTGAATATTTTCATAATCGTTTCGGCACGTCCCATAGTTTATTGAAAATTGTTTCCGCTACGATCATTTTAGTGTTTTTTACGATTTATTGTGCGTCCGGTGTGGTGGCCGGAGCGAAGCTGTTTCAAAATTTATTTTCTATCGAATATTCAACCGCACTTTGGTTTGGCGCGTTAGCCACCATTGCTTATACATTTATCGGCGGCTTTTTGGCGGTTAGCTGGACGGATACCATTCAGGCGACCCTGATGATCTTCGCTTTAATTTTGACTCCTGTTTTTGTTTTAAATAGCATTGGCGGATTTGAGCAAATGCAAATTGTGTTACAGCAAGCGGAAGTGGCTGTGCAACGCGATTTTACCGATATGTTCAAGGGAACCACATTTGTCGGCTTGCTTAGTCTTGCTGCTTGGGGATTAGGTTATTTCGGACAACCGCATATTTTAGCCCGTTTTATGGCGGCGCACAGTGCCAAATCCCTTGCCCGCGCACGAAAAATCAGTATGACATGGATGGCACTTTGTTTAGCCGGCGCGATTGGAATAGGATTCTTCGGCATGGTTTATTTCTACGCTAATCCGCAAATCGCTAATATTGTTAACAAAGAAAACGAGCAAGTATTTATTGAACTGTCCAAATTGCTCTTTAATCCGTGGGTGGCAGGTATTTTATTATCAGCCATTCTGGCTGCCGTAATGAGTACGCTAAGCTGTCAGTTGCTCATTTCTTCCAGTGCGATTACAGAGGATTTCTATAAAGGATTTATTCGCCCTACAGCAAGCGAAAAAGAATTAGTATGGTTAGGCCGAGCCATGGTGTTATTGATAGCCATGTTAGCTATTTGGATCGCACAAGATGAAAACAAT
>CAJPST010000174.1 GCA_905373425.1 uncultured Mesocricetibacter sp. | reverse complement strand
CTGCCGGAGAAACTGGATTTATTGAAGGGAACGGTGATTGGTCATCGTGACGGTTACGGTTTTTTATCCATTGACGGGCAAAAAGACGATTGGTTTATTCCGAATAATCAGATGCAACGTGTTATGCACGGTGATTTTGTGTTGGCACAACCGAACGGTTTCGACCGCAAAGGACGCAAAGAAGTACGTATTGTACGGGTGTTGGAGAGCCGTAAGAAACAAATTGTCGGACGTTTCTTTTTGGAGGAAGGTATCGGCTATGTGATACCTGATGACAGCCGTATCAGCCGCGATATTCTAATCCCTAACGAAAGCAAAATGGGGGCGAGAATGGGGCAGGTTGTGGTGGCGGAACTCAAACCGCGTACTGCATCGTTTTCTCAACCTGTAGGAGTCATTACGGAGATTCTTGGTGAGAATATGGCGAAGGGGATGGAAACCGAAATTGCGATCCGTAATCACGATATTCCCCATGTTTGGCCAAATGCAGTAGAAAAGCAGGTGAAAAAATTCCAAGAGGAAGTGCCGGAAGAGGCTAAACAAGGACGCGTAGATTTACGCCGTTTGCCCTTGGTGACTATTGACGGAGAGGATGCTCGTGATTTCGATGATGCGGTTTATTGTGAGAAAACGCCTAGTGGTGGCTGGCGGTTATGGGTGGCGATTGCTGATGTGAGCTATTATGTAAGGCTACGTAGCGCACTGGATACGGAAGCCTATAATCGAGGTAATTCCGTTTATTTTCCAAATCGTGTTGTGCCGATGTTACCGGAAATTCTCTCTAACGGTTTATGTTCGCTCAATCCGCAAGTAGATCGCTTGTGTATGGTATGTGAGATCAATTTGTCCGCTAAGGGGAAAATGAGCGGTTATCAATTCTACGAAGCTGTGATGAATTCGCATGCGCGTCTGACTTATACCAAAGTTGCACGCATTTTGGACAATGACGAAGAGCTATCCGAACGTTATGCTCCGCTAGTGCCACACTTGCAGGAGTTGCATAATATGTATCGCGCATTGGTGAATGCTCGCCATGAACGTGGCGCTATTGATTTTGAAACTATCGAAAGCAAGTTTGTATTTAATGCAATGGGGCGGATTGAAAGCATTGAGCCGGTAGTGCGTAACGATGCGCATAAAATTATTGAAGAATGTATGATCCTCGCTAATATTGCCGCTGCGGATTTTGTCGAACGTCATCAAGAACCCGCTTTGTTCCGTATTCATGACGGCCCGAGTGAAGAAAAATTAACGGGATTCCGTAGCTTCCTGAGCGAGTGCGGTTTATCTCTGCGTGGCGGGTTAAAACCGACTACGGCAGATTACGCCGAACTATTGGAGCAGGTGCGTGAACGCCCTGATCATGAATTAATTCAAACCATGCTGTTGCGTTCCCTCAGCCAAGCAGTGTATCACCCGGACAATATCGGACATTTTGGCTTAGCGTTGGAAGAATATGCACATTTTACCTCTCCGATCCGCCGTTATCCTGATTTAACCTTACACCGCGCAATTAAATACTTGTTGGCGAAAGAAAAAGGAGCAAAACGCAAAACGACTGATACCGGTGGTTATCATTATTCCATTAATGAAATGGATATTCTCGGCGAACATTGTTCGATGACCGAACGGCGTGCCGACGATGCTACTCGCGATGTGGCGGATTGGTTAAAATGCGAATATATGCAAGATCATGTCGGGGCGGAATTCGATGGTATTATTTCTTCCGTTACCGGATTTGGTTTTTTTGTACGCCTGAACGATTTGTTTATCGACGGTTTGGTTCATATTTCTACTCTGGATAACGATTATTACCGTTTTGATATGGCAGGACAGCGTTTAATCGGTGAAAACAGCGGTATGATTTATCGCATTGGCGATGCCGTAAAAATTAGAGTGGAGGCGGTCAGTCTGGAACAACGGCAAGTAGATTTTGCTCTGGTTGCTTCCGAACGTACGCCACGTCGTGTCGGTAAGACTGCAAAAGATAAAGAAAAAAAGGGCGCTCGCTATAGTGAGAGCATGGAGAAACAGCGTAGTAAGAAGAAAAGTGCGGTCAAAAAAGATGCTGTTTTGACACATAAGAAATCCGCTAAGAAGAAACAATCAACCCGTAAGAGAAAATAAAGATGTCGGAAAATATTTATGGTATTCATGCCGTACAGGCCGTATTAGCCAATGCGCCGGAACGTCTGATTGAAGTCTATGTGTTGAAAGGACGAGAAGACAAACGCCTACAGCCACTGTTAAACGAACTGTATAACGTAGGTGTTTCGGTGCAGTTTTTAAACCGTCAAACGTTAGATAAAAAAGCTGATGGCGAAGTTCATCAAGGCATTATTGCCCGAGTTCAGCCGGCGAAGGAGCTCAATGAAAACGATTTGGATCAAATTTTGCAACATCAGCAAAACCCATTGTTGTTGGTGCTCGACGGTATAACCGACCCGCATAACCTTGGTGCTTGCCTACGTACAGCAGATGCAGCGGGGGTCTGCGCGGTGATTATGCCAAGAGACAAGTCTGCTCAGCTGACTTCAATCGCGCGTAAAGTCGCTTGTGGTGCGGCGGAAAATGTACCACTTATCCGCGTGACCAATCTCGCTCGAACTTTACGTTTGCTACAACAGGAATACAATGTGTGGGTAGTCGGCACGGCTGGCGAAGTAACAGAAAGCCTGTATCAAACCAAACTCAGCGGTGCACTGGCATTGGTGATGGGGGCAGAAGGCGAAGGTATGCGCCGTTTAACCCGTGAACATTGCGATCAGCTTATCAGCATTCCGATGGCAGGTTCCGTGTCATCTCTAAATGTATCCGTCGCAACCGGTGTGTGTTTGTTCGAGATTGTCAGACAACGCTCACTGACGTGAGCGATACATCAGCAAAGTGCGGTTGAATTTGAATTCGTTTTTTATACACATACGCAGGAGTACCTCTTGAAAAAAATGTTTTTACTTGGTTTATTGCTGCTAGTAACGCAAAGTGTAACGGCGAATAGCCAAACCGTAGAACTGAACGCGAATGACTTGGAAAATAAGTTCAAAGATGCATTTCCGTATCGTTCCGGTTATGCTTACGGTGTAGGGCATTGTTACGGTTTTACGGCTCCTATCGGCTGGAAACTGGATAACTCCCTCGCTTCGCAAGGCATTGCTATGGCATTTTTGCCACAAAATGAAAGTTGGCATACCGCCGACACGGCAATGTATACCCGTTCGGCAGCCTACGAAAATACTGATGAGCAGAAAATGGTTGAGTTGCAAATTGCCGACGTGCAGCAAATGTACCGTGCAGCAGGCAAAAATATTCAAGCGGAATATATTCAGGATATTCTTTCCACAAGTGGTGAAAAAGGTTCCCTGTGGCGTTTTAGTGGTTATGGTGAAGGCTTGGAAGAACTTGCTGCGTATTTCCCGGCAAAGCCTAACTTGAATTATTTTATCGCCCAAGTCGGTGGCGATACCGATAAACAGAAAGCGTTGCAAGTACTTATCGAACTAGCGAAAAGCTATCATCGGCGTAGCGAATGTAAGCCTTGTCAAGATACGGGTTGTGCCGTGGAATGATTTATCGTAAAGGATTTACATTCACCCTTTTAAAACGGTAAAAAGCGGCATATCCCAACTCTCTATGGGTAATTCATCCACTTCCTGACAATGGTATGCCAAGCCTACCGGAATAAAGCTTCTTTGTTGCCAGTTCTGTAAAGTGCGATCATAAAATCCTCCTCCCATACCCAGACGATTGCCTTGCTTATCAAATGCCACCAAGGGGGTGAACACAATATCTAACTTATCAATCGACAGAATATTCTGTACATCCAACTGTGGTTCAAGCACGCCGAAGCGGTTTTTTACCATTGGTGTTGTAGGCAAATAATGCAGGAATAATAAATGACCGGAACAAAATGGATGCAACACCGGTAAATACACATGTTTGCCTTGTTGCCAAAGAGATTCTATTAGTAGCCGCGTGGAAATTTCACCATCAAAAGAAAGGTATAGAGCTATATTCTGCGCGTGATGTCGGTCAATCAACTGCAAGGCTTGTGCCGTA
>CAJPST010000173.1 GCA_905373425.1 uncultured Mesocricetibacter sp. | reverse complement strand
CGTTTTTACAGGCTGAAAATTTAGATGAATTTATTCGATTAAGACAAGCTAAAGATCGGTTTTAAAATGAATAAAGCGCTACAATTAGCGCTTTATTATTCCAATCTATTCTTAATTTAAAATCCCCATCTTTACAAAATGGGGATTATTCGTTATTCAGCGTAAAGTGCGTTATATAATTTGCTTTCAAATTGAACCAATGGGGCGCGTTTGGTTTGGCTTTCGAATTCTCCGGTGGAATAGCCGTTGATAAATTGTATAAAAGCAATGGTCTCGCCACGAGCGTTGGTCATAAAACCGGCGAGATTATAAACGCCTTTCAAGGCACCGGTTTTTGCCGCTAGATTTTTAGCCAACGGTTCTTTTAAAAACGCACCGCGCCCGCTTATTGTGCCATCTACACCGGCTATCGGAAAGGTTTCCATCAAGTGTAGTTTGTCTTCATTTTGTATGATGTATTCCAGCGTTTGCAACATTGTTTGCGGATCAATAAGGTTATGACGGGAAAGCCCTGAACCATCGGCAATAATACTGTTACCGAATCGGATGCCTGCTTGATCGCTTAGCACTTGTTTTAATGCAGCGGCGCCCGATTGAAATGATGCCGGACGTTTATATAGCTGGTATGCAACAGAGCGAAATAACGCATCGGCAATTTGGTTATCGGATTTTTTCATCATTTTTTTCAGTAAATCCGGCAACGGGCTAGAAAAATGTTGTGCCAAGATTTGCCCCGTTTGCGGTTGAAACGGCTGTTGTACTTTGCCGTTAAATTCGATTTTTAATTGTTTGAGTTGCCGTTGGATAATCGCCGTAGCGTAAGCATCGGGGTCCTGTACCGCAAAACTTAAGCCAAAAGGTTTGCTTTGACGCGTGATGCAACCTTTAAGTTGATAGCGATTGCTATCGTGAACCACAGCGTCAAGTTGGCAATATGCTGCTTCCTCTTTAGTCGCAATGCGTACTTGGCCGAATACTTGTATCGGATAACGGCTCGGGATATTGATTTTTACCGTTTCGCCTACCGGCAGGTTGGCATCTAAATCTACATGAAAGCAGTTGTTATCAATGTTAACGGCTGCAGGCGGAGCATTAAAACACATGGCTAAATCATTCCATATCCAACCTAAACCGCGATCGTGACCGGTAAATACTGATGTATCGAGGATCAAATTGCCGTTAATTTGATCAATACCTTGTTGTTTTAACTGAGCCAACAAATTATATAATTGACCGCTGGTGAGATTTGGATCGCCGCTAAATTTGATAATTAAATCACCGTTTAATTGACGATTTTGGATTTTACCGTTGGTGAGTGCGGAGGTTTCAAAACGAAACTGATCGCCTAAAGCTAATTTAGCTGCAAGAGCAGTGAAGACTTTTTGAGTACTGGCGGGAAGCATAAATGCTTGCGAATTATATTGTGCAATCACTTCATTTTGCGCGATGTTTTTTGCTACAAAGCCTAAACTTGAGCCTTGTGGTAGCTCCTGCATAAAGCTCTGAACATCAATTTGTGCTACTGACACAGAAGAAAAAAGTAGGCTGCCGAGTAATAATTTTCGAGTAAAATTTAACATAATTTAAATAAAAAAGACTAAGTAGAATGGTTGCTATTTTTTTTCAGAAGAACAATAATAGTGCCCTAACAACTTTGAGTAAATCATTATTTCTCAAATTTTCCCTTTAAACTTATTTTTAACTACGACATTGTTATGCAATGCCGTGGTTTTGTTTTGACTTAAAAAAGGATCATTATGAAACAAATTCCAATGACTGTGCGTGGTGCAGAGTTATTAAGAGAAGAGCTGGATTTTTTAAAAAACACCCGTCGCCCGGAGATTATCAAGGCGATCGCAGAAGCACGTGAACATGGTGATTTAAAGGAAAATGCTGAATATCATGCGGCACGTGAGCAACACGGCTTTTGTGAAGGGCGCATTCAGGAGATTGAAGGAAAATTAGCCAATAGCCAGATTATTGACGTAACCAAAATCCCGAATAATGGTAAAGTGATTTTCGGTGCGACAGTGGTGTTATTAAATGTGAATACTGAAGAAGAAGTAACATATCGTATTGTCGGTGATGATGAAGCTAATATAAAAGAAGGTTTAATCTCCATTAATTCGCCGATTGCTCGCGGTTTAGTCGGTAAAGAAGTGGATGATACGGTAAACATTATTACGCCGGGTGGCACAGTGGAATTTGAAATTATCGGGGTAGATTACCTTTAATATTTCAGTCTATACGACTAATGGATATATAGCGAATAGGAAACGAAAGATAAAAGTGCGGTCACTTTTTAGGTTGTTTTTCATTGTCGCTTTGAAGATTGAAAGGCGACAATGAACCTGAATTATTTGCGTGGCAGTTGAATTTGCGGTTCTTCATTCGGACGGTAAAGGACCAAAATATGACCAATGATTTGTACTTCAGAAGCCTTGGTTTCACGTAAAATGGCATCAATAATCAGTCGTTTGGTTTCACGATCCGCCCCTGCAATTTTCACTTTAATCAGCTCGTGATACGCTAACGCGTTATCAATCTCGGCTAATACGCCTTCGGTTAATCCATTGTTGCCAAGCATCACCACCGGGTTTAAGTGATGAGCTAAGCCTTTGAGGAATTGTTTTTGTTTGGTAGATAATGTCATTGCCATAGAAAATCCTAGAATGATAAAAAAAGTGCGGTCGGTTTTTGTAATAAAATAAGTGATAGAAATCACACAACCGACTTGAACTTATGGATTTTAACCCTATATTGGAAAAACTACCACAAAATTTAGAAATTATGGGAAGAAAAAGATCGGCAAGTTCAAGCCGTTGGTTAAACGAACATTTTAAAGATCCTTTCGTACAAAAAGCGCATAAGCAGAAATTACGTTCGCGCGCTTATTTTAAACTGGATGAAATTCAACACACCGATCGTCTATTTAAATCGGGGATGACCGTTGTGGATCTAGGTGCTGCACCGGGTGGTTGGTCGCAATATGTTGTGAGCCAAATTGGCGGTAGGGGACGCGTGATCGCTTGCGATATCTTGGAAATGGATCCGATTGTCGGAGTTGATTTTTTGCAAGGGGACTTTCGTGACGAAAATGTGCTTGCCACTTTGTTGGAAAGGGTTGGTGAAGGAAAAGTGGATGTCGTGATGTCCGATATGGCACCTAACTTCAGCGGAATGCCAGCAGTAGATATTCCTCGAGCTATGTATTTGGTTGAGTTAGCTCTGGATATGTGTAAACAGGTATTGGCACCAAAAGGCAGTTTTGTGGTCAAAGTATTTCAGGGCGAAGGCTTTGATGAGTATTTACGTGAAATTCGCGCATTGTTTAGTGTAGTGAAAGTGCGTAAACCGGAGGCGTCACGCGATCGTTCGCGCGAGGTATATATTGTCGCCACCGGCTATAAGGCACAATAGTTTTATTGATGATTTATTTATTTGGTGATTTGTTTCATTGCAAATTTATAGTAAGCTAGTAACAATTTCTTAACTTTAAAAAAACGAGGTTACACCTTGAACGATATGGTAAAAAATTTAATTCTTTGGGCGGTAGTTGCCGTTGTTATGATGACGGTATACCAAGGGTTTAATTCTACTACGGCAGGCACAACGACGGATTACACCACCTTCATAGGTGATGTGGAAAACAATCAAGTCATCCAAACTAAATTTAATGAAACCGGTGAAATTTTAGTTACTAAAAAAGATGGTACTAAATATACCACTGCTCTGCCGATACCGTTAGAAGATAAAGAAATTCTAAATGATTTGTTAAAACAAAAAGTTAAAATTGAAGGTGCCATGCCCGAAAAACGCGGGTTATTGTCTCAAATTTTAGTTTCTTGGTTCCCTATGCTGTTTTTAGTCGGCGTATGGATTTATTTTATGCGCCAGATGCAGGGCAGTGGCGGAAAGGCTATGAGTTTTGGTAAAAGCCGTGCCAAAATGCTAACTAAAGAACAGATTAAAACTACCTTTGCCGATGTTGCAGGCTGTGATGAAGCAAAAGAAGAAGTAGGAGAAATCGTCGATTTTTTACGTGATCCGAATAAATTCCAAAAACTTGGAGGTAAGATTCCGAAAGG